>JAJRRG010000139.1 GCA_024279675.1 Alphaproteobacteria bacterium | reverse complement strand
ATTTTTGCATACGGTGTTTGTAAGCCCATTTTTATCCCCTTACATCCACACCCAAAAGGTCCAGATCAAAACCGTTAAAATTAACCCGCCGATCACATTGACCCACGAAAGCATAACCCGCGTTTCAGGCTCAAGGCCGTTACCTGTATCCCAGATAAAGTGCTTGATACCGCCAAGCATGTGATGAAACAGCGCCCAGGTAAAACCGAGCAATATCAATTGGCCAAACCAATTTCCAAGAACCCCATAAACCACACTTAGCGCTTCGGGTCCCGCCGCCGCCGCTATCAACCACCAGGCCAAAAGAGCCGTGCCAAAATAAAGGCCAACTCCTGTAATCCGGTGAATAATGGACAATGCCATTGTCAGGGAGAATTTATAAATCTCAAGATGTGGAGAAAGAGGACGATCAGATCGCTTCATGTGTAGGCCCCATTTTTTAATGCGACAAAAAACAAACCGCGCATCACAAAAATACCAATTCTTCACTGTTACTCCCCGCACAAGGATTCGTCAAAGGGGAATAACAATTGGCAAGGTAAATTTTAATAATCCACCAGTTTCTTGTCTGGGTCATAGGGCTGATCTTCAACTTCTTTTGTTACCGCTTGACCACAGCTTGCACTGGTAACTCCACTATTATTGTATTGTGGATCACCATATAATTCCCACCCTTCACATAAAGCCTTGGTCACCTTGTGACAAAAAGAAGCATCGTCCTTGCCGGTTAAAAATCGATATATCCGCATAATTATTCTTTCCGATTTGATTCGTCTCAACTGATCTTAGTCTCATCTAAAGGGTGTCTCCCAAAAGTGTGAAGCGGTTTTGAATAAAAGACGCGTGAAAACAACCAGCCCTCCGGCGTGAGGTCTAATAAAGATAAAGCAAGTCGCGTAAATACTATTGAGCGCGACATGCTTTAAGGTTAGTTAGAACCCATGCACAATTTTCCAGACAAACTCATTGCCGGTTTTGATAGTTTCACCAAACACCGTCACAAAATTGAACGAGAACGATATTCCGAACTCGCGACACGCGGCCAATCCCCTGAAACCATGATTATTGCCTGTTGTGATTCTAGAACAGCCCCCGAAACCATTTTTGATTCCGGGCCCGGGGAGATGTTTGTTCTGCGCAATGTTGCCAATCTTGTGCCGCCCTTTGAGCCGGATGCGGGCCAACACGGCACCTCCGCTGCCATTGAATTTGCCGTACAGGTCTTGAAGGTCAAAAATATAATCGTTCTAGGGCATGGGCGATGCGGGGGCATCCATGCCGCCCTACATCCCGCTGCACAACCCTTGGCACCAGGAGATTTCATCGGCAAATGGATGAAACTTCTTGAGCCGGTAACCGAGCAATTCACGGATAACGGCCTGATGACAGATGGGGAACGCGCAACAATGCTGGAACGTATTTCCATCCGTAACTCCGTCAAGAATCTACGTACATTCCCCTATATTTCTCAAAAGGAACGCGAGGAAAAAATCGCAATCCATGGGGCGTGGTTTGATATTAAAACCGGCGAACTCTGGGTCATGGACCATGATAGTGGCGAATTTGAACGGCCAGACGTTTGGGGTACGCCCCAGACAGGTAACAAATAGCTTTGTTTCACTTCATGGGTTGGGCCGCACTTAAAAAGAAAAGTCAAAAACTACCCTTTGCGAACAACGCTCACCCCAAGGCCCAATATAACCAAAATCCCGCCGGCAACCTCAAGGGTTGAAATGGTTTCCCCCAAAATCATCCACCCCGATAACAACCCGGTAATGGGCACCAGCAAGGTGAACGGCGCAACGATTGAAGCGGAATGCTTGGTCAACAACCATGTCCACGCTCCCATGCCAAAAATCGTCGCGACATAGGACAAGAAGGCAAGCAGGCTGAGCGTGTAAAGATCAGGCGCGCTGACAAAGGCTATAAAAGTCTCCGGCCCCTCCATATAAAAAGTCAGGGCAAATAGAGGCACCACGGCCCACAGGGACCCCCAGACAATAAAGGCCACAGGATCAATCTTGCCAGCCATCTTGGTCAACACATTGGCTACCCCCCATGATATGGCCGCCAAAATAGTAAACGTAAACGGCCACAACGAAATGTTTTCAAATCGATCCAGCGCGATAAACCCAATCCCCCCAAATGCAATTACCGCCCCGATTATTTGCATGCGGCGCGGTCTTTCCTTCAAAATGAAAAACGCAAAAAGAATGGTAAAAAATGCCTGCACCTGAAGCACAACAGATGCCAGCCCCGCCGGCATGCCAACGGCCAGAGCAAAATTCAAAAACCCGTAAAGGACAAAGGCAAATGTCAGCCCGAATGCCGCCACCAACACCCAGGATGTTTGGGGTGGTTTTATAAAAAATACCGCCGGGATTGCCGCAAAGAAAAACCGCAAGGTCGCAGCTAGAAATGGCGACAATTCCTCAACCGATAGTTTTATTATAACAAAATTAAAACCCCAGATAGCCACCACCAGCAGGGCAAGAAGTACATGGCGAAACGGCATGAAACTTTATACCAATTCTTCAAATTTTGGGGCGACACCATATTCAAAGATTTCAATTTTTTGGCGCAAACCAACGATGAAAAACGGATCTTCCTCACATATTTTCACTGCCATCTCATAGGTCACACCATTAATCACCCAAACACCCCCATTACTCGACTTCGCACCATGGGGAGTTGTCGATCCGGCAAGCGTAATTTTTGTTTGCAGCGAAAAATATTGCAAATGCGCGGCTAAATGCTCAGCCCGTAAGGCATCCGTATCGGGTTTGTTGGTAAAAATTGCAATCCAGCGCATCATAATTCTCCTCAATAGCGGATAACACTATTTGCCCCGCGCGGTTTTATTGCGCTCATCCTCATCCAAATCAAGGGGCATATGTCTTAAGCTTTGTAGGATCGCCACATGTAATGGATTTGGCGTCCCCTCCAAACCATCCATATATGCTTTGACATCCTTTTCTAAAATGCCAAACGTGTTCGTTGGGTCATATTTTTCTCCGGCCCAGGAAATTTGTTCAAAATTACTTCCAAACCATGTTTGCCCTGAACTCGCATTGATAACATCCATCAACCTATGCCGAGCAATCCCTGCTTTTTCAGCCTGTACCAACACCTCACGCACAGCCACCACAGAACTCGCGGCGATATAATTATTCAGTACCTTACACCCCATGCCAGCACCCAATTTCCCAAGATGAAAGATGCGTGCGCCCATGGCCTCAAACATGGGCTTTAGGTGTGTAATATCATCCTGTGCCCCGCCCAGCATAAAGGTCAGATTGGCCTCAATTGCCGCCTTGGGTGCCCCAGACATTGGTGCATCAACAAATCTTACCCCTTTGGGAAGCATTTTAGAAAGTTTTGAAACGAAGCGCGTTGAAACTGTTGAGGACAATACGAAAGTGTGCGGACAATCCTGCTGTTCAAAAATGGCCTGCTCTCCAAAGCAAAGATCAAGGATTTGCGCCTCATCTCGCACAACACAAATAACAATATCACAGAGCTTTGAAAATTCAGCTGCACTCACAATCATGTGGTCGGAAAACCTGCCAAATTGCTCAACAGGACGCACGTCAAAGCCACTCACGTCAAACCCGCAAGCAAGTAGCGCCTCAGCCATCGGCAGGCCCATGGCACCACACCCGGCAAGTCCAATTTTTTGTGATTTACATCCCATAATACTCTCCCTTTCGAGGGGAAAGCTAGCAGAGCGCTTCGAGAGATTCTATGCAAATATATTTGCTAGTTTTATCGCCTAGCGACACTCATTAACCCGCTATTTCGACTTTGTGCGCGTCCTTAACATACGTTCGTGCATCCAAGCCTGACAGAGGGCGCGAATAATAATATCCTTGAATGATATTGCAACCAATATCCCTCAAGGTTTCATATTGCCCAACCGTTTCAACACCCTCAACAATGCACTCAATATTCAGCTTTTGGCACATCCCAATCATGGATTGAACAATGGCACGGGCATCGGCATCATTTTCAATTTCAGCAATAAACGTTCTGTCCAATTTGAGTTTATCAAGGGGCATTTGAAGCACATAGGCAAGGGACGAATATCCCGTGCCAAAATCATCCAACGCAATTTTACATCCCATATTCTTTAACAACGCTAAGGATTGCATGGCCTGTTCATAGTTCAACATCATCGATGTCTCCGTCACCTCAAACGTAATACGACGCGGTGAAATTCCACTTTTTTGAACAATCGTAACAAGCTTAAGCATGGCCTTGGTTGACATAATATCCTGCATTGAAAGATTGAAGGAAAGGAACAAATCCTCCGACCAACCTTGAAATTCCAGCAACGCTTTTTCAAGCAGTATTGCGGTCAACTCGTTAATCGTCCCCGCCCGCTCCGCCGAGCGAATAAAAACATCCGGAGAAATCGAACCCAGTATGGGACTATTCCAGCGCGCCAACGCTTCAAAACCAAGAGTTATGCCATCCAATGTAACAATCGGCTGGTAAACCAGTGACATCTCATCTTCAAATGAGGCGTCACGCAACCGCCGGTCAACCCCGGACACTTCACGGATTGTTCGCGCGTGAGATTCATCGAATATGACAACGCCCCCACGTTCATTATCTTTGGCGTGATAAAGCGCATAGTCAGCCTGTTCAAAAAGATCCTCCCCTTCATATTTGCCATTCTGCCATTTCGCAAAACCAACCGAGCCGCCTAAATGAGCAGAAAAATCCCCCATATCAAATGGTATTCGCATAGCGTCACAAACCCGTTGTCCAAGTTGAACGAGTTGTTCTGAGGAATAATCCCCGTGTCCTATTATACCGAATTCATCCCCACCCAACCGGGCAATAAACAAATCTCGACTAAGCAAATCCCTTAACCGCTTCCCCGCGGTTTGTAGCAAACGATCCCCCACCTTATGTCCATAGATATCATTGATTTGCTTAAAACCGTCCAAGTCCAATATACCAACTGCCAGCCCATCAATCTGTTGTTGACGGATGTTTTCAACCTGAGAATTCAAATTGGTTAAAAATGCGCGCCTGTTCGCAAGGCCCGTCAAACTATCCAAATTTGCCAATTTACGGCTTGATACACTTACTTTCTCAGCAAGTTGTTTTTGCGCTTCAACTTTAATGCGTTGAGTTGTGAGGTTTGAAAAATCATCCCCATATCGATATGCGACCTTGGTAAATATCACAGTTATTAGGGTTATTATCGCTGCAACAATAGTTTGGTTGCTGTCACCACTAAACCAAAAATATAGTGTCAAAGGACCAAGGGAAAACACAAACAATGCCAACGCCGCAGCCCTCAAATGCATGAGACATACACTCGCACCAAAAACAGCTATTCCGCTAATTCCAACAATCAGAAACTCTAATTCATAACTGGTATATTGAAAAATTGAGAAAATCCAATATCCATAAGCCGCCCCAAAACCGATTGTTCCCCACACACTAAAATGCAAACTAAATACCACAGCACGGCGATAAGAACTTAATGTTAGACTTCTTGGAATGACATAACCGTAATAGATCGATAAAAACCCTATGAGCAATACGAGCGGTGAAACAATCGTCAAATGGGCAGGCACCGAAGACATGCTCACATAGGAAACAGAAAAAATCGCCCCAATCATAATCAAATAATATAGGGGTGCCTGTGCAGAAATCACGCGATATTGCGCTAAACACAATTCATTATCGTTATTATTAATTCCAAATACTTTGGAAAAAGCGAGTAAATAATCCATGTTATTTCCTAAGAATTAGACGTATTCTCCATTAGTGTATAACAACAAGCGTTAGTGTGTTATTAAACGCAAAACCTCAATCTTCAAGCCAAAGGCCATCAACCCACCATTTTAATTTCGCGTTCATCCGTGACATAGGCCAATGCATCGGCAGCAGACAAAGGCCGAGAAAAATAATATCCCTGAATTATTTCAACGCCCATTGCGCTTAAAATACCCAGTTGGTCGCGGGTTTCCACACCCTCAACAATACAATCCAATTTCAAACTTTGGCACATTTCAACCATAGTATGAACAATCGATCCCGCATCCTCATCCGTTTCAATATCTGTAATGAATGAACGATCCAGTTTTAGTTTATCCAGGGGCAATGCCCGCACATAGGATAGGGAAGAATAACCGGTGCCAAAATCATCCAGAGCAATTTTACACCCCATACTCTTGAGTACATTCAACGAACTAAGCGCCCGATCATAATCGTTCATAATTGACGTTTCCGTCACCTCAAAAGTTATGCGTTTGGGATCAAACCCCGAAGTGTTTACGATCGCGATCAGCTTTACCATCGCCTCTGACGAGGTAATATCCTGCATCGATAAGTTGAAAGACATGAAAATATCGTCCGGCCAATTTTTAGCTTCACTCAACGCCTTTTCAAGCAACACGGACGTCAGTCTGTTAATCGTACCGGCACGTTCCGCAGACCGGATAAATACTTCAGGTGAAATCAAACCAAGAATGGGCGAGTGCCAACGTGCCAGCACTTCAAAACCAATTGTCGATGCGCTTTTCGGCGCAACAATCGGTTGAAACGCCAGGTACATTTCTTCCATGAAATCCGCATCCTGCATCCGTCTGTCCACGTTGCGAACTTCGCGAATTGTATCCTCATGCTCTTGCGAGAATATGGTTACGCTACCACGCCTATGATCCTTGGCGTGGTAAAGGGCATAATCTGCTTTTTCAAATAAACACGCGGCAGTGTCATCCATTCTCTGCCAATTGGCAAAACCCACCGAGCCGCCAATGAGCATCATCTGTCCACCAACATCAAATGGCACCCTCATGGCATCACAAAACATTTCCCCGATTTCGAGTAATTCAGTTCCCTCAAGTTTGGCCCGCACCACAATGCCAAATTCGTCCCCACCTAACCTGGCGACAAACACGCGCGAACACTGCAATGCCGCCAGCCGAGAACCAACTTCAGCCAAAACCTTGTCACCCACCGGGTGCCCATAGACATCATTGATAAGTTTAAACCCATCTAGATCAAGAATACCCACACCAATACCACTGGCCTGTCCCAAAGAGATATTGTTCACCTCCCCATTAAGTTCAGTCAGAAAGCTACGTCGATTAGCCAAACCCGTTAAGCTATCTTCGTTAGCAAGGGCAAAATTGGCTTTAGAAAGTGCTTCAGCCTCGACATTTTTGATTCTTAAAATATCTTGCTGCCGGATCATCCGGATAAAATCTTTGCCATACCCATTGAGCACAAAGATAAATGCTACACTAGTTAATGCAAGATTAAGGGCCGATCCCATATAGGCAGGAGAGCCCGTTGACCACAAAAACCAGGCGAGAGGGCCAATGGTTGAAATTATTATCGTCAATGCAGATGCCCGCAGATGCATCAGACAAAGGGCTGCCCCAAAGGTCGAAACACCAATAAAAACAGCAATTTGTCCACGGGTTCCATCATCACCATATTCAAACAAGTTTATCGCCCAAAGTGCATGGGCTAAACCAAGGCCAATCGAGCCCCAAATCGTTGTATGTAAGCGCGCAAGCGCCGCACGGTTTGTGGTCTTAGGACTCGCCTTTTTTGGCATACTGATAAACCAAAAGAGAAAACCCAAATCCCCAACTACCAATACAAACGGGACCGTTAGGCTTAAAAATGATGGGACACGACCAAAATTCAAATAGGCAACAATCAGCAATGCCGTAATGACAATTATATAAAGTAAAGGGGTTTGCCGCGCCATTTTGCGATATTGCGCCACATAGAGTTCAGGATTGTAATAATCAATCCCAAATAGTTTTGAAAAAAACCTGAACGAATACATCAACTCACCATCAAAAAGCCTAATGCAAAAGACTATTCAACAAAGATGTAAACATTATTATAATTCATGCGGGTTTATATACCCATCATGTCTTAGGGTCAGGATCTGTTAAATTCGTGCAATTCTGTTTGAAAGAGAGTGTTTAGATAAGGTGAAGCGGCGATAAATAATGTTTATACCTTTTTGAGCGACGATTTGCTTTAGATGAATACTCTCTTTCAAACCCTTTGGGCGCGCATATATTTTGTCCCTGAATGCGTTGCAAAACCTTAAATACTAAATAGTATCCTTCGTTTCTGCGCCTGCTCAGAAACAAAATCTATTGGCGCAGAATGGCACGAATTTAACAGGTTCTGGCCCTAGCAGTTAACAAATTCCGCTCGATTAATGTCTCGGCAATTTGCACTGAATTGAGGGCCGCTCCTTTGCGCAAATTGTCCGATACGACCCAGATATTAAGCCCGTTCTCTACGGTAATATCCTCTCGAATACGGCTGACAAATGTTGCATAATCACCCACACATTCCACCGGGGTAATATAACCCCCGTCTTCGCGTTTATCGATAACCATAATGCCGGGTGCCTCACGCAATATGTCCCGCGCTTCATCCGCTGAAATCTCATCTACAAATTCCAAATTAACCGCCTCGGCATGGCCCACAAACACCGGCACGCGAACCGCCGTACAGGTTACTTTTATTTTTGGATCAAGAATTTTTTTAGTCTCCGCAACAACTTTCCATTCTTCCTTGGTATAGCCATCCTCCATGAATTTATCGATATGGGGAATAACATTAAAGGCAATTTGCTTGGTAAACACGTTCGATTCAGGGGAGTCCGAGACGATTATGCCGCGGGTCTGGTGCCATAATTCATCCCCACCGGCCTTGCCTGCGCCAGACACCGACTGATAGGTCGAAACCACTACCCGTTTAATCGTTGCCGCATCATGCAAAGGTTTGAGCGCCACAACGAGTTGAGCTGTCGAACAATTGGGATTGGCAATAATGTTGAGGCGATCATTCTTGGCCATATAGGCATCAAGCACATCCCCATTCACCTCAGGTACGATCAGCGGCACCTCGGCGTGGTATCGCCAAAAGCTCGAATTATCGATCACCATACACCCCTGCGCGCCAATGCTTTGAGCTAGTTTTTCAGATATATCTGAGCCCGCTGACATGAGGCATATATCAACCCTGGAGAAATCAAAATTCTCAAGGTTTTTGCATTTCAAAATTTTATCCCCATAGGAAATCTCACGCCCCACGGAGCGCGATGACGCCAGCGCAACGACCTCGCTGGCAGGGAAATTCCTCTCACTTAAGATGTTAAGCATTTCCCGGCCCACATTGCCTGTGGCGCCTACAATTGCGATGACATATGACATAATATTTTCTATTCCCTTTTATTTCCCCCGCGCCAGAAGAACACTCCTAACGGCCACATTTGTTTGAACCATCCCCCTTGTCGGGGATGGCGCAAGGGAAACAGCTAAACGGTTTTGGTGGTGGTTTTCATGGGGGTCGGTTTTAAGGTTTTGGTTTGCGCGACACCATAAAGCGCCAAAACCGGAATACCGGCCCTGACGTTATGATCAACAATTTTGAGGGCATCGCCACTCATATCCAAATCCCTTGAATTTACGCCCTGACTTATTGCCGAGCAAAAACACTTTAGTCAACTAAATACGAGGCAAACCAAAACGAGCCTTGATCACAAACCTAAAGGCTAGACCTTAAAATTTGTAACCGATGCGCAATCCCAGATTGGACAACCCCTCATTGGCGGCACACAACTCAAGATTGGATGTGTGTTCATAGGTCAGCATGGCGGTAAAATTCTCGCTCAAATTGATCCCGATACTTGCCGCCTCATAAAAATTTACCCGGCAACCAAGATTTCTCTGCGGCGCAATGGCGCCCGTAAGTGCACCCGAATGTATCGCCGCCCCAAAGCTCCCCTCAATAAATAAAGGCGTATCAAATACCGGCAAATGCCAGGTCAGCGCTAAATGCGCCATACTTTCCTGCCCTGTTAATGAAAACGTACCCCCCAATGTCGGGCGCGGGGAGCCAATCCAGCGCATGAAATCCACGTCAGGGGAGGTAAATAACAGTTCCACATTCACATCTTCAATCTGAGTGACACCGATCCAGCGTCCCGGAATAACAGGAATAAATCCCGCATAAACATTATGAGCAAAAACCCCGGCACGAACTTCAGATATGCCAAAATCCTCAGCCTGTGAGATAACGCTTCCACCGAACAGGCCAATGCAAAACAATATCACGCGTAAGAATAATCGTCTCATGTTAGATAACCAATGCAATGTGTTTAACTAATCTCACGCATAAATTGTTGTTAAAATCTCTAAAACCTGTAGCCGATTTTAACACCTAAATTAGTCAAGCCCCGATTGGGAAGACAAATATTTGCCGTTGATGAATGCTCAATCACCCCCGTAACGGTTAGATTGTCCCCGATATTTACCCCAACCCCCGCTGATTCATAAAACATCAGTGAACATCCAAGATTCCGCCGTGGAAACACCGCGCCCTTCAAATCCCCGTTGTGTAACGCGCCGCCAAATTGCCCTTCAAGATAAAATGGCGTATCAAAAATCGGTAAATGCCAAGTTAGACCTAGGCGAATAAAGCTTTCCAGCCCCCCGGTGTTAATATTTGCCCCAATTGTGGGACGCGGAGACCCAATCCAGTAAAACACATCCAATTCAGGGGTTTTGAACAATGCTTCAAAATTAATATCCCCTGGGCGGGTAAAGTTGGTATTCCCCACACCGCCCGGGCCCACATCATCTATGGAATGATAAAACAGCCCGGCCCGAAATTCCGATAGCCCAAAATCTTGGATAAAATCGAATTCTTGATTGGAGTTTTGAGCCAAATCTTGCGCATGACCACCGCTAACATTTGTCAACGCCAGTATCATTCCAAACAAAATTTGGCTAAAAAAACGCATAACTACATACCACTCAAGAAACAAAGGCCGGAACAACTTAACGCTATCAAGCCATGCCAGACATTAAGAGTCAAATCCCCGAGCGAACTTTATCCCAAGCGCGCGATGATCGCATCACCCATTTCCTCAGTGCTAACCGAGGTACAACCCGCTTGCATAATATCACCGGAGCGCAAGCCGTCATCAAGAACTTTGGCAATTGCCCCTTCGATTTCATCCGCCAATTCAACCATGTTGAACGAATAGCGCAAGGCCATGGCAAAGCTGGCAATCATGGCAATCGGATTGGCAATACCACGCCCTGCGATATCTGGAGCGGAGCCATGTACCGGCTCATAGAGGGCTTTGCGATTTCCCGTTGCAGCATCAGGCGCACCAAGGGAAGCGGAGGGTAACATGCCAAGGGAACCCGTTAACATCGCCGCCGCATCGGACAGGATATCGCCAAACAGATTGTCGGTCACAATCACATCAAACTGTTTGGGATTACGCACCAATTGCATAGCGCAATTGTCCGCCAGTATATGCTCAAACTTTACATCCGTGTAATCGGTGGCAACCTGATGGGCCACCTCGTCCCACAACACCCCGGATTTCATCACATTGCGCTTATCCGCTGAATGCACAAGATTGCCCCGCGTGCGCGCTAAATCGAACGCCACCCGACAAATCCGATCAATTTCATATGTTTCATAGACCTGCGTATCAATGGCGCGTTTTTGATTTTTGCCATGTTCCGTATCGCCCAAATCGGTGATCGTTTTAGGCTCCCCGAAATATACACCGCCCGTTAGTTCGCGCACAATCAAGATATCCAGCCCCTCAACAAGTTCAAGTTTTAATGAAGAAGCATCAGCCAGCGCCGGATAACAAATCGCCGGGCGAAGATTGGCAAAAAGTTCCATGTCCTTGCGCAAACGCAACAGGCCCGCTTCAGGACGGTTTTCATACCCTATATTTTCCCACTGTGCACCACCAACAGCACCAAAAATCACCGCATCCGCATCCATGGCAACAGCCATTGTTTCATCAGAAATTGGCGCACCTTCGGCGTCATAGGCACACCCGCCCACCAATCGGCTTTCAAAAGAAAAATCACATTTGCCCGCTTTGTTCAAATGAACAATCAGCTTTTCAACTTCAGCCATAATTTCAACGCCAATCCCGTCACCGGGAAGCAAAAGCAGTTTCTTCGTCATGTTTTTTCTCTCTTATTTGGGGGCTATTCAACGCCATTCTCAATTAGGCTCACTCTTAAAGAAGCGCAATCAATTTCACAAGTTACCCCATAGGGCAACACGCACATCGGGTCCGTATGACCAAAATCCATCTGCGCAATTATTGGCAATTCAGGTAGAGCAAACTCTTCAGCCACCACGGACTGGGTTGCACGATCATATTGACGCAAATCCTTGACCCCACCCCCGGGACGCCCGATCAATATACCGTTCAGACGGTGCAAAACGCCCTGCACCCCGAGATTGCGCATAATGCGTTTTATTTCATCCGTTTTTGGCGCTTCCTCGGAAGTTTCAATAAACGCAATTGCGCCCTCAAACATCTCAGGGTCTGGCCAAATTGTTGTCCCGAACATCATCGGAAACACATCAAGACACCCCCCGATAAGCGGCCCGCGCACCACACCCTGACCCTGTAAACATTTCCGACCCAAGGGCTGTTCAGTTTTACGTTTGATGTTTTGGTTTTCAGACTTGCTCCAGTCCATATGTTCAACCGTCCAAGCCTCAGCCTGCGGCAAATCACCAATCATTTCGGTTGAAAACAACGCCCGTTCAACTGCAGTTTGCACATAAGGAAACAAGCCGCCGTTTTCCCCGAACCCCGCCATAATTGAGGGGCCATAAAAACTGCTAAGCCCAGCTTTCAAACACGCAAAATGCAATACACTAGTATCCGAATATCCCATAAAGACCTTTGGATTATTCCTTATGATATCCAGATCAAGATATGGGATAAGACGAATAGCGTCATCCCCGCCAATTGACGCGATAATGCCATCAATTGCAGGGTCTGAAAAAGCCGCCATGAGATCATCGGCCCGTGCTTTTGGATTAAGATGCAGCCATTCTGCAGGTTTTAACGCATGGGGCATTTCAACAACTTCAACCCCAAACGCCCCCATCAATTGGCGTTTACCGGCCTCATAACGCGCAGGAAACGTGCCCGGTCCACCCCAGGAGGGTGAAACCACAGCGATCCTGTCCCCGGCCTTGAGCTTTTTGGGCTTTTGAAGTTTCACAAAGAATGCGCCCCGATTCGAGCCGTGACTTCGATTTCAATTTTCATTTCCGGCTCTATCAGATTGGCAACAATCAACGTCGCAGCCGGGTTAGCCTGCGCAAACGCCTCCCCCAAAAGCGGCATCACCGCATCCAGATCACCAAGGTCTTTTAGGTAATAACGCACCCGCACCACATCATTGAGCGAGCACCCCGCCTCAGCCAAAGCTTTAGAAATTGTCAGAAGCGTATTGCGGGTTTGCGCCGCTACGTCTTTGGGCAAATCCATTGTAGCATAATCATAGCCAGTGGAGCCGGATACATAGACCATGTCTTGGTCGATAACAGCGCGGGAATAGCCGATTTTCGCTTCAAACGGCGAGCCGGACGAAATGTGCTTTACCATGATTAAACCTCATATAAACTAAGTAACCGACGGGATTAGTCTGTGCAAGCGAACAGCGAGCCGGCCAACAATTTGGCCGCCCCCGCGGAGCCATGTGCGGCACGCACATTAGAGTGAGCGCAATTAACGTCTCTCCCTAGATCCAAGGCCGTTCATTACTCATCCCGGCCTCAAACCCATCAATGGATTTTGCTTTAGCCAAGGTTAAACCAATGTCATCCAAACCCTCAAGCAAAGCATTTTTGCGAGCCGGGTCAATGTCAAAGGTAATAGTTCCCCCATCAGGGCCTGAAATGGTTTGCGCTTCAAGGTCAATGCTTAAAGTTGCATTGCTGCCCCGTTCCGCATCATCCAGCAAAGCCTCAAGTTGTTCCGGGGTGACAACAATCGGCAAAATCGCATTTTTGAAGCAATTATTATAAAAAATGTCAGCAAAGCTGGTGGAAATTACGCAACGAACACCAAAATCTTTAAGCGCCCATGGGGCATGTTCACGGCTGGACCCGCACCCGAAATTATCTCCAGCAACAAGAATATTTGCCTCACGATAGGCTGTTTTGTTCAACACAAAATCGGGGTTTTCGCTTCCATCCTCATGATAGCGCATTTCTGAAAACAAGGCCGTACCAAGCCCGGTACGCTTAATGGTTTTAAGATATTGCTTGGGAATAATCATATCAGTATCGATATTGATAATCGGCATTGGCGCCGCAACACCTGTAAAATTTCCAAATTTTTCCATCACAATTTCTCCTGCTGTTTGTTCCGCCCATTACCTGAACGCAATTGTGAATAAGGTCAAGCTGGATAAGCCGTGCATGAGGCAATATAAGCCACACGTTAGGCTATCAAACACCCTCATCCCTTGAGCATCAAATCCAAATTCTGCACGGCCGCCCCGGAAGCCCCTTTACCCAAATTGTCATAAACCGCGACCAGCAGGGCTTGTTGGCGTTGATCATTGCCAAACACATGGAGTTGCATTTGGTTGGTATCGTTCAACATTTCAGGGCTAAGACCATCCAATTTATTGCCCTCAATCATTGGCATCAATTCAACAAAACTATTCTCAATATTCGCTAAATGTGCGCCAATTGCCCCATGCAAATCCTTGACACTTGGAACCTTGTCTAATTGTCCCAATTGCAAAGGAACCATCGTGAGCATCCCTTGGCGGTAATTTCCCACCGCTGGCTGGAACAATGGCGCGTGGTCAAACCCCGTGTGTAGCGCCATTTCAGGCATGTGCTTGTGATTAAAATCCAAACCATAAGGGAAATAAGGGAGCGTTTGTTGACCCTTGGCCTCATAGGCCTCAATCATCTGTCGTCCGCCCCCCGAATAGCCGGAAATAGCATTGACCGTCACAGACATGCTTTTAGGAATAAGCCCCACCTTGATGAGCGGCGCCAACAGAATAATCGGCCCCTGAGGATAGCAACCCGGATTTGCCACGCGCGATGCCTGAGCAATTTTGTTGCCTTGATCTACATCCATTTCAGGAAAACCATACACCCAGCCCGGCGCGGTACGAAAGGCCGTGGATGCATCAATCACCCGTGTTGTTTTGCTCGTAATCAACACAACCGATTGCTTCGCCGCCTCGTCAGGCAGGCACAAAATCGCAACATCCGCGTCGTTGAGTAACTCCGCACGGGCAGACAAATCCTTACGCCGATCTGGATCAATCTGTAGCAGTTCAAGATCAGTGCGCGCGCCCAAACGTTCGCGAATTTGCAATCCCGTTGTGCCTGCTTCCCCATCAATAAAAATTTTTGCGCCCATAATTACCTGCCTAAACTTCATGTAGAAGTCTAATTGAACCCGCTTTTATGTCAGGTCAAGACAAAGCTTGCTTGTAACCGAATGACACCCGTGCAAAACTTTGACCAAAGGGTAAAACATCAACATTCAGGAGTAATATATGACCCCCCATAATGAAGCAAAATTAGGTGATTATGCAGACACCGTTCTTCTTCCCGGTGATCCATTGCGGGCCAAATGGATTGCAGAAACTTTTCTGCAAGACGCAAAACAGGTCAACGGCGTGCGCGGCTGCCTGGGCTTCACCGGCACATGGCAAGGCAAATCTATCTCCGTGCAAGCCACCGGCATGGGCCAACCCTCTGCTGCCATTTATGTTCATGAACTGCTTGATGTTTATAAAGTAAAAAACCTCATTCGCGTTGGTACATGCGGAGGTCTGCATGAAAGCGTCAAAGTACGGGATGTTGTGATTGCCATGTCCGCCGCCACCGACAGCACCATGAATGCCCGGTTCGCTCCTTTCAACTACGCCCCCTTCGCTGACTACAAATTGCTGAGCAAGGCGGTAGATTTGGCCGATCAACGCGGATTCACCACCCATGTCGCATCTGTGGTTTCTTCCGATATTTTTTACGTTCCTGATGGGGCAAAATCTTACGGCGACCTGCCAAATCATGGGGTTCTCGCCGTCGAAATGGAGGCCGCAGCACTATACACGCTGGCCAAACGTTTTGATGCCCGCGCTTTAGCCATTTGCACCATGACAGATTGCCTGATTACCGGCGAACAAATTGATGCGGGCGAACGCCAGACTTCCCTTGAAGAAATGGTAACGTTGGCTTTGGATACGAGTTTGAAAATTTGACAAAATCTATTCTGCCGCGCCTCGCCTCGTCCCTTGATCGTAGGGACGAGCATCCAAATATTGAGTTGGCCATTGTACTGGCTCAATCCGGCGACCAGCAAGCAATCGACGAATTGTTCACAATAGCGATCTCAGCAACAAAACCCTTCAGGCACGATGCTCTAAAAACCCTTTATGAAACCGCGTTGCGCAACCCACAAATGCTACTTCCCCATCTGGATCAACTTATTGACCTAATGCAGACCAAAGACAATCGTATGATCTGGGGCGCCATACAGGCCCTTGACGCCCTCACTAATTTGGCCCCTCACTATGTGGCTTCAAAACTGGATATTATCCTTGATGCCGCCGACCGATCCAGCGTGGTCGCCAAAGACAAAACCATGTCGATCCTGTCAAAACTCAATGGCAAACATCAGTACGCTAAACTGGTAACACCGATACTTCTTATGCGCCTTACCCATGCGGCACCCAACCAGTTTCCCATGTATGCTGAATTTGCCGCCGCCACCATGCCAGATACCGCCATTTCTGAACTCGTTCAAATTATCAAGCAACGCCAAAAATCTGTCGCCTCACCTGCAAAGCAAAAACGGCTGAACAAAATATTGCAAGACTTAAAGCACTAAAAATATTTGGATAATTGGGGGGCTTGTTTTATGCCGCCACTGGGTTTTTTTGAACAAATCCAGCATGTTTAGCCCCAGTATTCTTCCGTGGAGGAGCGGCGACACATACCCTGTTCCGCCCCTTCACCTTTGCCTGATATAGCGCAACATCGGCCCGCGTAAACAAACCTGACACAGGCTCATCGGCAGAATATTCAGCAACACCAAAACTGGCGGATTGCAACAATTGCGGGCCAGATACATCAAATTTCTCTTGATGAAAAACCTGGCATATTGCCTGCGCAAATTCTTGTGCCGAGGTTAAATCACAGCCGGGCAGAAAAACACCAAATTCTTCACCCCCTAACCTGCCAACAATCACGTCGCCAACTGCACAGCTAAGCAATAGCTCAGAAAACCGCACAATAACCTTATCCCCCTGCCCGTGACCGTAGGTGTCGTTAATCTGCTTGAAATGATCCAAATCTGCAACAACCAAAGAGCCAGCACACTTTCCAGCTTTTGTTCGATAAAGCAGACTATCCATTTCATCCTCAAATGTCTTGCGATTCAACAGGCCGGACAAACCATCAATACGCGTGCGTGCAAACATATCGCGCACAAACATCAAGATGAATAACAACCCATTAGACAATCCAAAAACAACCCCAAACGCCTCCCAAACCCAATCAAAATTGGCGAGGGCCTCAACCTCATTCACCCCGCCAATAGAATGTATTATACTAACGATTATAGGGTTAGACAAAAAGAATAAGACACCAAAAACAATCACACCACCAAGAATCCACTCCAGTGTTTTTCGTGGGCCATAGGAAAAAACAACATAAGTGGCAAATATGTGATTCAGCATATTGGGTATGTGTATTACCGCACGTTCCAGCACAATATCGGTAGACACCGATTGCACGAACCAGTTGGCCACTAAAACCACCGTTAAAAACCCAAAAACTAATTTCCAATTGATCGGCGCTTTATAATAAGCCAGCACTCCAATAATTGCCATAACCGTGGCACTGGTACCCAAAAACCCATATAAAATTCTGCCAAACTGCCATACCTGGACACCAGTTGATAGTTTTTGCAAAATCACCGCCGAAGCGGCCAATGCAAAAGCAACTCCAAACCAACGAGCGCTATTAAAAATCTTGTTTTGAGACGCAATTAACCAGAAAGCCGTTGAGATAATTCCCAAGGCTACCATAAATACAATGTCGCTTATGAAACTTTGTGTCATTATAAACACCCACATGAATTTTCACCAATTGAACAAAATTTGATTAAATTTCGTTAAACTATCTCCTCCAAAATTTCATGTGATTTTGATCCCGATCAACGACAAGCCCCCATCCAGAATATAAATTTGTGCCAACATAAATTAACCTTCCACAATCTGAAAAAGGGTATCAAAATGTCTAAGCTTATCACTTCCCACGAAGATATTCGTAGCTGGGTTGCTGCCCGCGCTGGCAATCCAGCCATCATTTCAGTTCCCGATGGTCATGGGGGTTTTATTTCCCGTCTCCGCCTCACATTCGGGCAGCGTCAGCTTCAGGAATCTGGAGCCGGAAATGAACAAATCGGTGGCGTTGAGCTTATTCCATGGGCTGAATGGTTTAGGGAGTTTGAGACCCAAAATCTCGCTTTGAGAGTGCCTGTAGGCACAGATGCTGCGGGTTCAGCCTACCATATCGAAAAACGACGAACTGATTAATGCGTCTCACTTATTAAGATATCACTTAGCGCTTCAATTCGATAACATCATGAAAACTTTCAAAAACCGGCTCGGGTAGTTCCAACACAAAATGGTTCATATCCGGGTCTACAGCACTCAAGCATCCCACTTGATTGCGCTCATTGTCTTGGCCGTACAGTTTCATCTGTTCCTCATAGCCATAGGACAGGGCGCCCCTATAGGCCAAGCTATCCCCGGCCTCACTCAGGAAACCCAGAAACCGCTGGGAACCCGAAGTTTTACGAATAACCAAAGCGGCTTCCTCAGGAAAAATTTCACACTAAAACCAGCCATAAACAATTGCCGGGGAAATTCCACCCAGTTTGATCGTCCGGCATTGATAATCCCCAATCAGTGCTCCCGTATCGCTGATGGGTGCAAAGCCATTGCTAAACAATCCTGAAATGACGGCTCTATCCGCCCCATTGTCGTTGACCAACGCCGCTGCCAGGCCACGAGAGCGGCTTGTTTCCAATAATGACATGCGCCCTTGATCTTCGGGGGATATATTGAACCTTTTTGATATTGTGCAGGTTTGCTCGCCCGCATATGCGGCAAAAGACGCCATTGAAATCACTAAACTCAATAACAGTTTCAACTTGCCCACAGGTTCAACTCCCAATCCTTACCAACTCCGAATATCAACAAAATGACCTGCAATGGCCGCCGCCGCCGCCATTTCCGGGGATACAAGATGCGTGCGTCCCTTAAAGCCTTGCCGACCTTCAAAGTTCCGATTGGAGGTTGAGGCACAACGCTCATGGGGGCTTAGTTTATCCGCATTCATGGCCAAACACATGGAACAGCCCGGCTCGCGCCACTCAAACCCCGCGGCAAGGAAAATCTTGTCCAAACCCTCAGCTTCAGCCTGTTCTTTCACCAAACCAGAACCCGGCACGACCATCGCGGAAACGCGTTTGCTGACTTTGTTATCGCCAACGACTTTCGCCGCCGCGCGCAAATCTTCAATCCGCCCATTGGTACAAGACCCGATAAACACTCGATCCAAAGCGATATCTGTCATTTTGGTGCCAGCCTCAAGCCCCATATATTCAAGTGCCCGCACCTTGGAGGCGCGCTTATTCGGGTCATCAATTTCCTGCGGGTCCGGTACAACACCCAAAATTGAAACCACATCTTCTGGGGAAGAGCCCCACGTTACGATCGGGGGCAAGTCAGCCGCATCCAGTACCAATTCCTTATCAAAATGCGCGCCCTCATCACTGACCAAGGTTTTCCAATATTCAACCGCCATATCATAGGCTTTACCCTTGGGGGCACGAGGGCGACCTTTAACATAATCAAATGTTTTTTGATCCGGAGCAATCAGCCCGGCCCGCGCACCACCCTCAATTGTCATATTACAAATGGTCATGCGCCCTTCCATCGACAGGGCTTCAATGGCTTCCCCAGCAAACTCAATCACGTGGCCCGTACCCCCGGCTGTACCAATTTCGCCAATGATCGACAAAATGATGTCCTTAGCGGTAACCCCTTCAGGCAATTTTCCGTTGACCGTCACGCGCATATTCTTGGCCTTGGACTGAATAAGCGTTTGCGTTGCCAACACATGTTCAACCTCAGATGTGCCAATCCCATGGGCCAATGCACCAAAAGCCCCATGGGTCGAAGTATGGCTATCTCCGCAAACAATTGTCATGCCCGGCAGAGTAAACCCCTGTTCTGGCCCCACAATATGCACAACCCCCTGCCGCGGATCCATCTCGTCAAAATATTCAACACCAAAGTCGGCGGCGTTCATGGCCATGGTTTCAACCTGCAAAGCACTTTCTGGGTCATCAATACCCTTACTTCTGTCGGTTGTAGGCACGTTATGGTCAACAACCGCTAAAGTGCGTTCGGGGGAACGGACCGTCCGCTTGGCCATACGCAATCCTTCAAAAGCCTGGGGCGATGTAACTTCATGCACCAAATGCCGATCAATATAGAGCAAAGATGTACCATCCCCATTCTCTGTAACCAGATGATCATTCCATATTTTGTCATAAAGTGTTTTT
>JAJRRG010000138.1 GCA_024279675.1 Alphaproteobacteria bacterium | reverse complement strand
TTCTGACCTGAGTTTTGATATGCTGCCCAACCTTGAGGGCGTTAGCCCCGCCAAATATTTGGCCCGAGCCAAATGGGTCGACGTGTCACCCCATAGCGAATTGAGCATGGATGACATCAAAGCCTATATCGTGGAAGCGCACCGCCTAATTGCTTCAAAATTGACCCGCGCTAAAAAAAGCGACTTAGGGCTGGATGGCCCCGCTTTTGCCAAGGCAAAACCTGAAAAACTATAATTGGTTGTTTTCAATATCTGGCCACTGGGGTCGTGACCTTAATCAATAACCGCAAAAACCTGCAATACGGCGCCGGGTAAACTGACATCACGCACCCAATCGGGCAAATCGCCACTTTTAATTGCCAGAACAAAAGATGTTTCATCCGCATCGGCAAATCCGTTCATCTCTGGCAAATAGGGACAAGTGACGATGAGCGATATGCCGCGTTGATCCAATATTTCTTTGGCCTCATCAATGGGGAAATTGAAAAACTTAAAAGTATCCATCAACGCTTGCTGGTTGCGATGATAGGGCGCGCCCACCACCGAATGGGGCGTGAACAACAACAGATGCGCCCCCAAGTCCACAGGGGCCATTATCCTTTCCGGAGGTAGGCTCGCGAGATCCTCAAATGCGTCGGGGGCAAGGCAGGCATTTTTGGTCAATTGTACAGTTTGCTCCCCTAATTCCGTTGGATTTGAAGGCGTGCCACTGGCTGTATCTTTTGGCACCAAAAACCCGATGGCCACGGCAAGGGCCAAGCCTGAAAACAATAGCCAAGTGGATAACAAGCCAAGGGCTGACCAAAGGCTGTTGGTCTGTAAATAGTGCTGGCGCACTTTTAGTATTGCCCACGCACCCACGGGGGCGACCATGCCCGCCACCAGTCGCGCACCGCGCACTTGCGCCATCACAACCACAAGACCCGTGAAAATAAATAGTGCCAAAATAGCCCATTGCATACGTTTGTCATCCGAAGTGCGCAGGATAAACGCCAATAATACGATCAACGCCACAATAGGTGGAATAATGATACCAAGGGTGTATCCGGGCAAGGCACTGAGCGAATGCCAGACTGGTTTCGCCTCGGTGATTCTTGATAGCCAGTTTTCAACCAACCAAGGGTCAATGGCACCATAGGGGCCTTTGGCACACTCGGGGAAAACCAACAAAAGGGCAACCACAAGAATAACACCCAACACGCCCGCAGCAAACAAACGCATGAACCATTGTTTCAACGGGATAAAAGACAGAATGGTAAAAACCAATCCGACCCCAATGGCGGCGCTCACATACACAAGAGACAATGCATCACAGGCGGCCGGCACCCATTGGTCGGGGGGTAGATAAACCAGCAAATGTACCAAACTGCCCCCACCAAAAGCCAGACCAAACAGGCGTGCCGTTTTACCCCTATTGGTGTCAAAAACATAAAAAAGGCCAAACACGCTCACAATTGTAATGATCTGGGGTAGTGCTTCCATGCCAATGGCAATCGAGGTGGCGGCGATCCCACCCGCCATTAACGCCCAATTGGGGGCGGTCCATGCGCGTATGGAGGTGTATAACATTGCTAGAACAAGAATGATCTGCACATTATGGTGGTCAACGCGTCCGGGGGAAAATTCAACCAGAATGGCCGCTGATAAAACGGGTAGAACTAACCCGGGCAAAAGCCCCTCGGGGCCAACAAAATAAGTTGAAATGCGCACCGATAAAGCAAACAAAACCAACAACAAAATAAGCGGCCATATCCAGGCGGTCAATACGACAGCAAACTCGCCAAAGAAGGGTTGCAACAGCCACAATAATCCCGCAATGGGCAAATCCACCAACCGCGACCAATGAATATCTGCAACAAGGGGAGTATTCAGGCGGTATTGGGCATGATCAAACCAATTCTGCCCGGCCAAAAAATCCTGCGCTACAACCATACTCATGGCATCATCGGTGTCGCCAATCAGTAAAATATCGGCGCCACCCAACGCGGTACGTACAATGAATATTGCAATTATCAGCAACCAGAACCCAATAATAACAGGCCAGTTCATTGGGGAGAGCTCGCTTTGTTTTGTGCCAGACATCAAATTTCCAAATGGGTATAAAAACCCCATTTGAGCCGATTGCCGTTAAGATCAGGTATTCAAAGGAAAGTTTATAAAACCCCGAGCCTTAGCGCGCTTTGGTAGGCCCATGCGGAGGCCAAAGGGGAGATTGCCAGCAACAATGCTAAGGGCCAGTTGATCAGGAAATGACGCGCCAAAATGTAAAGCAAACAAAAAATAGATATGCAAAGCATGAATTCAACGCTGTTATCCAACACATATCGAATGAATGCCTGCATGATATATTGCCTCTCCGCCCTAGTTACGAGAACAAGAAAGCAAGAATTCCCAAATTAACTCTGAGTTAAAGGGGCAGTATTTATGGTAAATACATCGCTAATCCAATTCAGAAAAAGTCTAAGCGAAGCGACTTATTTCTAATGCCCCGCGTTAAGCTGACCATGGCGAATGTCATAATCGGTGGCGATACCATAGTTGGGATCTGAGGCATCAAGCTCCACAAGTTGGCCCGCACGATTAAGCAAATCCTGACAATCTTTTGACAAGTGACGCAACTTGAGCTTTGTGCCCCTTGCTTGGTATTTTTCAGCCAGCGCATCAATGGCCTGCAAACCAGAATGGTCTACGACACGGCTTTCAAGAAAATCAATGATTACAGTTTTTGGATCGTTTTCGGGATCAAACAACTCACTAAAACTTTCCACGGACCCAAAAAATAGCGGGCCATAAAGACGGTAAATTTTTACATCCTTTTGATCAGCTTGAATATCTGTTGTGGCACGCATGCGGGTTGAAGCATTCCATGAATATACCAACGCAGAAATAATGACGCCCACAACAACAGCCGTTGCTAAATCTGTCCAAACGGTCACAAATGTCACCAAAATAATCACCAATGAATCTGACAAAGGCACTTTGGACATAATGCGAATGGAGCGCCAAGCAAAGGTGCCAATCACCACCATAAACATCACCCCAACCAGGGCAGCCAATGGCATTTGTTCGATCAGCCCAGATGCGAACAGGATGAAAACGAGCAAAAACAATGCGGCAGAAATCGCGGCCCACCGGGTTCTACCACCGGATTTAACATTGATCATTGATTGACCGATCATGGCGCATCCACCCATACCACCGAACATGCCTGTTACTATATTGGCACTTCCTTGGGCAATACATTCCTTGGATGCGCCCCCCCGTGTGCCGGTCATTTCAGCCACAAGGTTTAGGGTGAGTAAAGATTCGATGAGGCCAATGGCCGCCAAAATGATCGCATAGGGGCCAATGATTTCAAGTGTCGCCCAGGTTAATGGCACCATCGGAAAATGAAACTGAGGTAAGCCCCCTTGGATGGAAGCCAAATCACCAACCGTGCGCACATCCAAGTTCATGCCAATAACAATGCCTGATACCAACAAGATTGCCAGCAAGGGCGCAGGCACAAACTTAGTAATAATTTTTGGGGCAAACTGAATGGTCGCCATGGTCAAAGCCGTAAGGCCCAGCATGAGATAAAGGGACATACCGGACATCCATTCTCCCCCCGCCATGCCATGACCGCCGGACACAACTTCTTCTGCGCCGGGCACCTTGAACTGGCCAAGTTGAGCCAGAAAAATCACGATGGCCAAACCATTTACAAAACC
>JAJRRG010000137.1 GCA_024279675.1 Alphaproteobacteria bacterium | reverse complement strand
CGAAGGGTGAGTTTATCCTGTTCAAACATGATGACGAATAATTCGAGGTTCATTCCTGCAATTTCTTGCTCCTCAATGGATGTGATTTGACCGACGCCATGGGCGGGATAGACAACAAATTCACCAGTTTTAAAGCCGGCGCGTTGCATCGTTTTTTTGGCTGCCATTGGGTATACTCCTGTTACTATTCTATTTTTACGCTGTATTGGACGCGTCATAACCAGCACTGGTTATGAATTCGTCTGGTATTTTGGCAATCCTATTGCATCACTCACCAACCTCACGCCAGTGGGACTATGGATGTGTATGGATTTCGCTAAAAAAAACAGGGCGCCACTTTCGCACCCTGATCGTGTAAATTGCTTTTTGTGTTCATCACTTTAAACGGAGCATAGCACAAATTTTGCCAAAAATCAAAAGCTGTGACAATCGTGCAAGTTTTGGTGCGAATGACGCCTTTTATCAGTCGCCTTCGCCGGGTGCTTCTGAGAAGTATTTTTCCAACTTTCCCTTTTCCCCATCAAACTTTTCAGCGTCGGGCAAGGGGGGAGTTTGTTGGGTGATGTTGGGCCAGATTGAGGCAAATTTTGTGTTCAGCTCAAGCCATTTTTCAAGGCCGGGTTCAGTGTCGGCGCTAATGGCTTCGGCGGGGCATTCCGGCTCACAAACACCACAGTCAATACACTCGTCAGGATGGATAACCAGCATGTTTTCACCTTCGTAAAAACAGTCGACGGGGCAAACTTCGACGCAGTCCGTATATTTGCACTTAATGCAATTGTCCGAAACGATGTAAGTCATATTTGAGGCCTAAAAACTATTTTAAGGGGGATGAAATCAAATGAATAGATTTCATCGGTGACTTGCTAGCTTTTTTTGCCACTAAACTCAACCCATCACGTGGGGGAATGATGACACTGGATTGGGTTTTTTGTCATGAATGAGTGAATGTTATGAATAGGTTTCAACCTAACTCTTTCCCAATAGATGGTCGGTTTGGCGGCGTTGTTTTTTGGTTGGCCGGCCCGCACCTGCTTCTCGAACAGGGATAAAGGGCTTGGGAAGGGGGCGATCTTTAAGGGGCACGGGCGGGGAAATATCCTCGTAGAGCAGCGCCGCTTCGCTGGCGGGGCCTCGACGGGTTCCCGGCTCAAGCACGCGATAGACACGAATACGGTTGGCATATGCGATAGTGAGTACCATGCTGGGGGCGATGTTTTGACTGGGCTGAATTTTACGCTCCCCATCAACACGGACATGCCCGCCCTTAATCAGTTTTTGTGCCAACGAACGAGTTTTTGTGACCCGGGTAAAAAACAACCATTTATCAAGGCGTTGCATTGCCTTTGGCGGCTGGAGTGAGGCACGTTCTGAAGGTGGAGCCGGTGTTTGAGCTATTTTTTTCCGCCCTTTATTTTAAGTGCCGCCAAAGCTGCGAAAGGGGAATCCGGATCCATGGGTTTTTCACGGGGGGGATTGCGCTTTTGAGGTCGATTTTGAGGTCGATTTTGATTGGAATTGGGTTTTGATCCCTTGTCAAATCGTTTGCCGCCCTGTTTGTTTGGATTGGGTTTTCTTGTGGCTTTGTTATGGGCATTGTGGGGTTTGCGCGACACGGGGAACCATATTTCTGAATATTGCGGTTCCTCTGGTTCTTTGGATGCCGGCGTTTCGGGCGCAGATACTTCATCGGCATTAACAGGAATACCCTCAGCCGGACTTTGTCCATCCAGCTTTTGTAAGGCTTCAACGCCTTCATTGTCAGTAACGTGATTGCCAGTAACGTGATTGTCAGTAACCTGAGAGGCTATTTCAGTGTCGTTTTTATCTTCTTTGGGCGCTTCGCCGTCCAGTTTGGCAAGGTCATCAATATCTGATTTGTCACCATTGGCAATTGCACCAGGCGCAATGTCCTCTGGCTTGATGAGGGTTTTTTCAACCCGGTAACCAAGAGATTTCAGAATGGCGGCGAAATCTTCCCCCGCGCACCCCAGCAACGAGGTCATTTGAACTGTGACGACAAATCCATTGCGCTTTGCGGCCCCTTCGGGGGGCTCATTGGGGTTGATGGCGGTGTCAAAGCTGATCAAGGGGCGGATGATATCCGCAAGACGTTCCAAAATATCCACACGTACAGCGCGTTTGCCCGCAACTTTAAACCCGGTAATTTCATAAAGGGCTGAGTTAACTTCCGGGTCAATTTCAAAAGAGGTGCGCCCAGATAAAACAATTGAGGGAATGTCAGTGACGCCGGGTTGGCGTAAGCCCCCGTTGTGTAGGGCATAGAGGGTGAGCGCAAGTTCGCGTGGCGCGGGTTTCAGGCTAAGGGGCAGGTAGATGTGATAGGCCCCGAAACGGATGCCAAAACGGCGCATTTTGCCGCGTACGTCCTGATCTAGACCTTTGACTTCCTGAGCGATTGCCGCGCGGGGAAGAATGCCAAAATTTTCCGAAAGCCTAAAGGCGATACCACGTGCCGCGCCATCCAGCCCTTCGGGGTTACGCAGGGTCAAAATCTGTTCAAGTTGCGTGTTGATCATGTGGCGTAACCACAGATTAAGTCGATCCTGTACCTGTTCCAGCTCTACCCCGGTTAGACATTCGTCGGCCAAAACAATGATTTTTGGGGCAAACAGGTCGTCGCCGGCGCTCAGTTCGGCGATTATTTCGCCTTTCCAGCGCAAAAATCCATCGACCGTGAGAATAATTTTGTCGTTGGGGGCTGCAACAAGGCGGCGTGCTCGGTTCAAAATCTCAGGGGCAACAGCGGCTGCGGCGGCGCTGCGTACGGATTTAGAATCATTTTGTGCTTCGGCTTTTGCAAGTTTGAAGCGAAATCCCTCAATAGAACCAAGGGTATGGCCTTCAAGGGAGATGTCGCCGGTGGGGCTGATTTCAGGTGTTGTCATTCGTTTGTCTCTAAGGTGGCGGATCAATATGGACGTACGTTTATCCACAAAACGTTGAGTTAAACGTTCGTGGAGCGCATCGCTTAGACGATTTTCTATATCACGGGTCTTGTGTTGCCAATATGTTTGCTCATTTAGCCAGTTTTTTTTATTTGCTAGGAATGTCCAGGTTCTAATTTGTTTTATGCGATTGGACAAAGTATCGATGTCGCCGCTCATATTATCGCAATAGCGCACCTGCTCTTCAATCCATTTCTGGTTGATGTTTGCATGGTTCATCAAATCGGTAAATATGCGGGTGACAATTTCCGCATGTTGGTTGGGGGAAATGTTGCGATAATCGGGTATTTGGCAGCATTGCCAAAGTAATTCTACTTCCTCAGGGGTTCTAGCGATCTGTGCGGTGGCGCGGGAGAGAAGTCGCTCTAGGGTTTTTTGATCAATATTGATGGGGACACGGGTCAGCTTTTTATGGCTTGGGGTCACTTCTAGGGAGCTTCGCAAATGTTCAGGGGAGGAAAAATCCAGTTTTGAATTGCGCCACTGCAAGATTTTGACCGGATCGAAATCATGGGTTTGCAGACGTTCAACCATTTCTGCCTCAAAGGGGCTGGCGTGGCCGGTGACCCCAAAACTGCCATTATTGGTGTGACGTCCGGCACGCCCTGCGATTTGCCCTAATTCTGCGGGGGTGAGGGGCCTTGTTTGGCGGCCATCAAATTTGGTGTCTGAAGAAAAGGCCACATGGTCTATGTCAAGATTTAGCCCCATGCCGATAGCATCGGTTGCCACAAGAATATCCACATCTCCATTTTGGTAGAGTTCAACCTGGGCATTGCGGGTTCGAGGGGATAGGGCACCCATGACTACGGCTGCCCCACCCCGCTCACGCCGTACAAGCTCTGCAATGGCATACACATCCTGAGCGGAAAAAGCGATAATGGCAGTTCGTGGGGGGACACGGGTAATTTTTTTCGAACCGGCATAGAAAAGCTCAGAGAGGCGGGGGCGCTCAATAATCTCGATACCGGGCAACAGGGCGGAAATAATCGGAGCCATTGTTGCGGCCCCTAGCAAAAGGGTTTCTTTGGTGCCGCGAGCGCTGAGTAGGCGCTGGGTAAAGACGTGGCCGCGATCAAAATCGGTTGCGGTTTGAATTTCGTCGATGGCAACAAACTCGCATGGCAGGTTCTGGGGCATGGCCTCAAGGGTTGCGATCCAATATCGGGCCTCTTTGGGTACAATGCGCTCCTCCCCCGTGATCAGGGCAACTGCTTGCTTGCCGACCCGCTCGCATATCTTTTGATAAATTTCCCGAGCAAGGAGGCGCAAGGGTAACCCAATCATCCCGGTTTTATAGGCCAACATACGTTCGATGGCGTAATGGGTTTTGCCCGTGTTGGTTGGTCCGAGTACGGCTTTGGTTCTCAGGGCCGCTTCACTTTTATGATTAGCACCGGAAAACTGTGAATGATGGGATGTGTTTGAAACATTGGGCATGTGAGTGCGGGGCGTGTGGGAACGGGACATGTGTCTCTCAATAGTACACGAGCGGGTAGATTTCTACTGCGATGTTAACAAATAGTACGAACTAGGAACAAAGGTGGGGCGAATCGCAATTTTGCTTAAGTTCTTCCTTTGTTCGATACCGTATGTGGTGTACCGGATATTTGGTTTGGCATAGGGGTGCTCATATGGGTGATATGGGAGCAAAATCATGCCAATTTGTGTTTACCTTTATTAAGAAATCGTAAATTTGACCAGAATCAGGGCAAAGGTAAAGACAACCCTAATGGTGAGTTTAGAAAACTAAATTGCGGTTAACCATAGGATTTGAATGTTTGTCGCAGGTTTTTTTGACAAGTTTTTTTGTTTCTTGGCTTGACGTGCCAGAACGGGACGGGACGTTGGCATTATTTTTTGGGGAACGCTAAAGTATGTCGGGCTCAATAATATTCGCGCGACCTACTTTATGTGTTTGTTCAACCCCACGTTGGTGGGCTGGATTAGACACTAGGCTGGGGGCAAATTGTTTTTTGCGCGTCTGGTGTCCCACAGCCATTGAACGGCGATTGAACAGCCACTGAACAGCCATTGAATCCCTTGTGTCATGCACAGGGCATGGCTTTCACGAGGTACGATTTGGTGGAATAGAGGCTATTGCAGGCTGGTCAAAACCACTGAAAGATCGCCAAGGGACGTGCCTATCAAAACGCGGTAGGGGATGAAGGTGCCGGTATTTCCGGCGGGCGCATACCAAATCAACATGCGTTCTGACCGTTCCAGATAGGCGGTAATCTGGGAGCGCGTATAATGGCCAGAAATTGGTGTGTAGTTGAGTTGGCATAGGATGACCGGCCCCTGATAACCGGTGCGTGTCGATGTGGCATTTTCGCTGGAGGCATAATTCATAGCGATACTAAAACGTTCAATCCCAGTGAAGATTTCCAGGTTGCGCTCACATAAGGAGCGGTCGAAGCGTGCGTTTTTTATGATGAAGGCGCTCAGCATATCGTTGACGCCGCGTAGGTGGATGCGTTCCACAGGTACCTGATCTATTCTTGGTCGAAGCGGTGGGGCAACAACAAAGGCAGAGACATTGCCCCCATTACTAAAGTTTACGGAAACTTCGACATTTCCCTCGTTTGAATTGGTTTGCAATTTAAAATTACTGCCTGAAAAATCGCGGGCAGTGGAACGGCCCGTTACATCAATGCTTGCGGAACCTCGTGCAACAAAATTTCCAAGACCTGCGACGGAGACATTCAAATTCAAAGTATAGGCTGACCCATTATCTTCTAATGCCACTTCCATATTGGCAACGATGCTTCCTGCGACTGAAACCACATAATTGGCTTGAATGGACAGGGGGGCTGCATTTGTGACAGTGGGAACAATTGAAGTGGCTAGAAATGCCAGAACCGGAATAAATGCGCATTTTGTGTGCGATAAAGTTTTTTTTGTATGTGCGCCGATACGAGGGCCAAAAGATATAATTCTTTGCAACATATGTGGGGCACTTTCACTATTATTATCGTCAAAAAGCAATATTTGCGGCAAAAAGCAATGTTTATACTGCATTTAGCCGCTGGAACTAGGAAAAATCGAATCAGTTTGTCCTTGAGAATGCCTTCCCAACGGGGCAGATTCAAGCACTTGATGATGTTGGATGTAACTATGATGCTCAAAGGGTGCGAGTTATGCTTGACTGGGGACGAAGGTTTGCCTATTTAAGCTCAACTTTTCAACTTCAAACATGAAGAAACTGGGTGGACTTTACGTTACTCCACCATCGAAACATGTTATTTATTTAGTATTGAGCTTATTTAATAGGCTAGATTTTAGGAAACGATTATCATGGCACGGCGTTGTGAACTTACGAGCATAGGTGTGATGACTGGGAACAATGTGAGCCATGCGCTCAACCGTACCCGTCGCAGATTTTTGCCAAACCTTTGTAATGTGACTTTGATGTCCGATTCTCTTGGACGTTCTGTCAAACTTAAGATTTGTGCCAAGGCATTGCGCACAGTTGAACATCGCGGTGGATTGGATGCGTTTTTGCTTAAGGCAAAAGACATAGAACTTTCCAAGCGCGCATTGCTTGTAAAGCGTGAAGTTAAAGCGGCTTTGGCCTCTTAAGTTAGCTTATATACGATTTGATTTTGTTGGTTGCGCGGTGGAGTTAGGCTCCCCCGCGTGATTTTTGGTATCCTCGCGCTGGTTCCTTGCTGGTTTGCGTGTAAATTTGGAGGTGCATTTCCTATGCTCACTCGTTTTCTGCCTTTTATTGCGGCCATGAGCTTTGTTGTGGTTCTGTCAAATTACCTCGTGCAATTCCCCGTTGATTTTCAACTTGGCACTTTGGCGCTGGCTGATTTGCTGACTTGGGGCGCGTTTACCTATCCATTGGCATTCCTTGTAACCGATTTAACCAACCGGCGTTTCGGAGTTGGAGCGGCGCGCTTTGTTGTAGTTGTGGGATTTGTTCTTGCCGTTGTTTTATCCATATGGTTGGCAAGCCCGCGGATTGCTATTGCGTCGGGAACGGCGTTTCTCCTAGCGCAAATGCTTGATATTACAATTTTTAATCGCCTTCGGACTTCCGCATGGTGGCAAGCTCCTCTGGTTTCGTCGGTTATTGGCTCTATTCTTGATACTGCCCTGTTCTTCTCCCTGGCATTTGCCAGTCAATTTGACATGCTGGGTGCCGTTGATAGTTTTGTTGGTGAAGCGTCTCCCTTGCTGGGGGTGGTGGATATAAGCGCGCCGAGATGGGTTTCCTGGGCCTTGGGGGATTTTGGTGTGAAAATTTTTGTGGCACTGGCAATGCTGCTACCCTATGGGCTGGCAATGAGGCTGGTGCGAGATCGCGTGTTGCATCCTGCGGGCTGAATGCTGACTTATGGCGCCGGGTTTAAGTTGGGGTCCTAAACCCTATTCCACGAGCTCGAATTCGAGCCAAAGCGTGCGTTCCCAACTGTTAAAATTATCATCAGAAACAATGACAAGCCGTGTTGTGCCGTCCGCATGTTGGCGCACGGCCAAGGCTTCCATATTATCGATGTCCGAGCCAGAGCCGTTGAGAATAATGTTCCCTTCGAGGACGGCCCCGCGGAATATATCAGCCGCCTTTATGCGCCGGATCTGCATGGTGAAGATAAAAAAACCAGTGCCCCGTTCTAGAATTAGTAAATCGCCATCGGGCAAAAATGCGCAATCAGTGGGGTTGAAACCTGAGAGCACTTTTAGGGATATTTCGCCGGCATCTTCTTTTCCCAATAACCAGCCCCTGTGTTTGTTATCTATGATACTGCTTTCAGTAAGCAACAGGGTAGAGCCGGAAATAGGTGCGTCCTTTGGAGCGATGCAGACAGATTCAAGGGAAGAATTTGTGCGCAAGGCGCTGATCCATGTTGGAATTACCACCTCGCGCGCCGGCCCGGTGGGGGCAAAATCAAGAAGATCAAAATCGGCCACACGGGTCAGGTTTTCAAAGCCAACACGAATGGCGGCGATCTCACCATCCCGGTAAATCGTATCGATAGCTTCGGCATCGCGGGAATAATTGGGGGGGAGTGGACGGCCTTTTGAATTTTTGACAGCGGCCATTCTCACATTGGAAAGGTTGGATATTTGACTTTGGTCATAAATTGAGGTGCCAAAGATAAATTGACCGCGGTCACTCACCATAATCCATTGATTGTTATCTAGAAAAGTTAAACCAGATACTCCGCCAAACAATTCAGGCCCAGTTATCACAAGACCTCCACGCCAGATGAGTTCGCCAATTTTTTCCCCTACATTTTTAGCCTGATATTGTTGAATAGGTTCAGAGGAGAGCAAAATTTCCCGGGCAATAACGGGGGAAATGGAAAAAATTAAGGGGGCAATCAAAGTTAGAATAGACGCGCGAAACCATGTTGCGGAATGCGGAATATTCAGCATTTTGTGGGCCGCTTCATACTTTGGTTGGCGCGCACTCATCCCGCGCGTCGCCGTCTTTTATTCACAGGATTTGGTTCTTCGTTAAACAAGTCGGCCAGATTATCTGTCAGAGCGCCCGCGAGTTCTTCGGCGTCAAGCAACGTAACAGCACGATCATAATAGCGCGTGACATCATGTCCAATGCCAACAGCAATGAGTTGAACCGGGGAACGTGTTTCAATTTCTTCGATAACTTGGCGCAAGTGTGCCTCCAGATAATTACCTTGATTGACACTTTGTGTGCTGTCGTCAACCGGTGCTCCATCGGAGATCACCATAAGTATGCGGCGACTTTCGGGCCGCCCCAGAATTCTTTGGTGCGCCCAGTTCAAGGCCTCGCCATCGATGTTTTCCTTGAGCAGACCTTCACGCATCATCAGACCCAAATTGCGCTTGGCATGACGCCAAGGCTGATCAGCTGATTTGTAGATGATATGCCGAATATCATTAACTCGGCCTGGATTTTGCGGGCGGTTTGCCTCTAGCCAATCTTCGCGGGAGCGCCCACCTTTCCAGGCGCGGGTAGTAAAGCCAAGAATCTCCACCTTCACCCCACAGCGCTCCAGAGTGCGGGCAAGAATATCCCCACATATGGCGGCGATGGTGATGGGGCGTCCGCGCATGGATCCCGAATTATCAATCAGCAAAGTCACGACGGTATCGCGAAATTCAGTATCGCTTTCCTGTTTGAAGGACAGGGGTTGCATGGGGTCAGTGATCACACGGGTTAGGCGCGCAGCATCTAGCACACCTTCCTCAAGATCAAATTGCCACGAGCGGTTTTGTTGCGCCATCAGGCGGCGTTGAAGCTTATTGGCAAGACGGGATACGGCACCAGAAAGATTATCCAATTGCCGATCTAAAAGGTCGCGTAATTGCTCCAATTCCTCGGGGGGGCATAAATCTGCGGCGCTTATAGTTTCGTCATACTTGGTGGTGAATACTTTGTAATTAAATGAATTGGCTAGAGCATTGGCCCCATCTGGCATGGATTGCTCGGAGGCGTCGGCGCTCATGTCTGTTGCGGCATCCTCGGTCATGTCCTCCAATTGGGCGTCGCTGCCCTCAGTGTCCCCTTCGCTTTCTTCCGCGCCTTGGGCTTGCTCCTGATCGTCGGCCCCATCCTCTGATTCAGCTTCGCCTTGTTGAGGGGATTGATCTTCCGCTTGTCCTGAATCTGTTTCGTCCTCGCTTTGATCGTCCTCATTTTCCGTTTCACTGTCATCCAGATCAAACTCAGGGGCGAGGTTAAGGTCACTCAACAGGGCGCGCGCTGCGATGGAATAGGCGTTTTGATCATCGACGAGTTCAGAAAGGGCGTTGAGTGAGTTGGGGGCGAGTTCTTCAATATGGTCGCGCCACAGGTCAACGATCTTTTGTCCGCTTGGGGGAATATCAAGACCGGCAAGATTTTGCCTCAGGATAAGTCCCAGAGCTTCGGCCAATGGTGCATCATCTTTTTGAGTGATCTGCGCGAAATTGGCTTTTGCCATTCGATCTTCAAGCATTTCGCCAATATTGGTTTTCATGCCCTGCATGCGCACGCAACCCAGAGCTTCCACGCGGACCTGTTCCAGGGAATCAAAGGCGGCTTTGGCGTCCGGGTCAACGGGCGCGCGTTTGGTGTGCATTCTTATATCGTGGCTGGCCAGTCGCATGGCCATGGCATCCCCTTGCCCACGGGCAATCGAGATATCGCGCATGCTCAAGGAGCGAGGTAGGGCGGCAAGGCGGGCTTTATCGGCGCTTAAAATTGGTCGGTCAGCGGAAAAAGTGACTTCAAGTTCCGCTTCACCAGATATGGCGCGTATAACGGAGCCAATCGCAGATCTAAAAACCTGCGAATTGTCGACACTTGTGTTTTTGTCCTTTGGCGCCTGTGCCATTTTTTTAACTTTGTTTGGTTCCTGAAAGAATTTAGGCGCTGATGGCCAGATTTGCTGAGCTTTCGGGCAAATCAACACCAAAGACGCGTTGGTAAAGTTCCGCAACCACCGGCTTTTCCAGATCGTCACACTTGTTGAGAAAGGTCAGGCGGAAGGCAAAGCCAACATCGTCAAAAATCTCAGCATTCTCAGCCCAGGTGATGACGGTACGTGGACTCATCACGGTGGATAAATCCCCGTTAATGAAGGCTGAGCGGGAAAGGTCGGCCACTCGAACCATATTAGAAATGGTTTTTTCACCCTCCTCATTGCGATAGGATTTGGCTTTGGACAAAACAATGCCAACTTCTTTTTCATGGGGTAGATAATTTAGGGTCACAACCATTGACCAGCGATCCATTTGGCCCTGATTGATTTGTTGTGTGCCATGATAAAGACCGGATGTATCCCCAAGGCCAATCGTGTTGGCGGTTGAAAAAAGCCTAAAGGCTGCGTGGGGGGTGATGACCCGGTTTTGGTCGAGCAAGGTCAGGCGACCCGATGCTTCCAAAATACGCTGGATAACAAACATCACATCGGGACGCCCCGCATCATATTCATCAAATACCAATGCCACATTGTTTTGCACGGCCCAGGGCAGCATGCCATCGCGCAATTCGGTGATTTGCATGCCGTCCTTAACAACAATGGCGTCTTTGCCCACCAGATCAATCCGGGAAACATGGCTGTCCAGATTAATCCGAACCAAGGGCCAGTTTAACCGCGCGGCAACCTGTTCAATGTGAGTTGACTTGCCCGTGCCGTGATACCCTTGTACCATGACACGACGATTGAACTGAAAACCTGCCAGAATGGCCAGTGTCGTGTTGCGATCAAACAAATAATCTGTATCGACCGGGGGGACATACTCAGTTGTTTCCTTATAGCCTTTGACCATCATATCGCTGTCGATGCCAAAAAGATCGCGTACGCTATATTCGGTGTCGGGCAAGTTTGTTTGATCGCTCATTTTAATTAATTCCGGGATATGGTGTTGAAGGTCGAAACGGTTAGGAAAAGAATTTGCTTGGGTTATATCTAATTATGTATCCAAACGAACTAGCTTGCAAATCCTTTAGACTTGAGATGATTGTAGGCAGTGATAATGGCCCGAAGGCGATCTTCAGAGGAACGCGCACCGCCGTTTGCATCCGGGTGATGCAACTTAACCAGTGCCTTATAGGCTTTTTTGAGTTCCTCAGAATCAACTCGAACCGTAAAACCAAGCACCTCAAAGGCCTGACGGTCTGATTCTACCATGCGCAGTTCGCGCTCGGTCATGGGTTTGCGTCCGCGATTGTTAGCCACTCGGGCAAACAGATTGAGCGGGTCGGCGAAGCGTTTGTCTCCGGTGCGGGGGCGGGGTGAATTTTTTTGATGACCGGGCCCGGGATTGGGGGGCATGCCTTTGTTTGAGGCGCGGTTGGTTCCTGTAGCCCAAGTGGGACGACCCCCGGACGCATGGTTGGCTTTCATTTCTTCTGCAACGGCCTTGTCTTCCATGCCGGCAAAATAGTTGAAAGTCTTGTTATACTGGCGCACATGGGCCAAGCAGAAATTGTGAAATTCCCCCTCAGCTTTCTTTCCTTTTGGCGCACGCTTATCGCCGGGCTTGTCGCACCCGTCCCAGTCACACTGGGGGCCAATTGGTTTATCTGTGCTCCGCTGACGTGGTTTGATGCGGATTGAATTAAAAAGGTTGGAACTCAGCGCTCTATTCCTGATATGATGGGTTAACAATATGGTTTGTTCAAATACGAGTTTGCAACTCTAGCAGAAAAGGTGCCTCCTTTCATATGGGTATTCGAGATAAAATTATAGAAAATTTGACGAACGAATTTCAACCCGAATATTTGAACGTTATTGATGAGTCTGACAAACATAAGGG
>JAJRRG010000136.1 GCA_024279675.1 Alphaproteobacteria bacterium | reverse complement strand
TTCATCCGCTACCAAAGATTGCAGGCTTTGAACAGCCACATCTGAATACCACGCCACATGGGGGGAAAGCAAAATATTCGGCGCAGTGCGCAAGGGCGAATCTGCCGACAAAGGTTCTTGGGCAAATACATCCAATGCCGCGCCACCAATTTGACCATTTGTAAGGGCGTAGGCCAGTGCTTCCTCATCAATCAAATCACCTCGGGCAGAGTTCACCAAGTATGCCGTAGGTTTCATTGCCTCAAGGGTTTCCGCATTAATTATGCCAACAGTTTCTTCGTTCGCCGGCGCATGCAACGACAGGCAGTCGCTCTGGGCAATCAACTGATCAAGCGCAACCTTTTGAGCCTTATGGGGATTGTTTTGATCTTCCTCAAATAGTGGGTCATAAACCAAAAACTGAAACCCGAAGGGCTGCAATCGGTCGGCCACAGCCCGCGCAATGCGCCCGAAACCTAAAAAGCCAATGAAGGTATCCTTGAACGCTTTCATCGGGGCCGCAACACCAACGGCATTCCATTCCCCCGCCCGCACCGAGTTATTCATCGGGTGGACTTTTCTGAGTTGGGTCAGCAACATCGTCGCCGTGTGGTCGGCAACCTCCGATGTGCAATAGTCCGGGACATAAGCCGCATTAACGTTCATATCCTTGAGCGCATCAAGGTCAAGATTATTATATCCGACCCCATAACGAATAACCGTTGCATCCGGTGCCATTCCTTCAATTGCCGCGCGGTTTAATTCGGCAAACTGCACCACGGCAACCTTGGCACCAGCAACAGCTTTGGCTACCTCATCGGGATTTTTGCAGGCATGACGCTCAAAATTTGCCCCGGCATTTTGTGCCGCCTCTTGCTCTTTTTCGACGCCGGGAAATGTTGCATCCGTAATAACGACCCTGTCACTCCTGTGTGCGTTACTCATGATGAGATTTCCAGTCCTGCCGCAACTCGAAATTCAGCGTTACGCACATCCAGTTCCTGACCAGCCATGCCGTCCGCTGCATCAGTGCAAAGCCAGGCAATAGCGTGGGCAGGTTCGCTCACGGGGGATAGATCAGAACGGTTGAGTTTGCTCACTTTGTTGATGCCGGAATCTCGGATAAGCCCCTGCATTCCCGTATCCACGACGCCCGGCGCAAAGCCAAATACCCGCACGCCTTCTGTTCCATACTCCTCATGTACACATCTGGTCAGCATGGCAACGCCTGCCTTTGAGGAACAATAGGCGCTCCGACCTTCCATAGGATTGTGGGCCGCGCCTGAGCTAAGATTAACGATCGTACCGCCATTTTTCACCATATGGGGCAACGCCTGTTGAATAACATAAAAAGCGGCCACCAGATTTACGTCGATATTTTTTGCCCAGTCGGATATATCCACATCTGCCATGCGCCCAATAGGCGTTATGACACCTGCATTGTTGATCAAAATATCAAAATTGCTTTGCATGAGTTTTGCAACAGCCACCCGGTCAGTTGCGTCACATTCAACAGCGGTGACACCCTCCGCCTTATCGCCAAGCGCGTCTAACGCAATTTGCGCTGATGCTGCATTGCGAGTGGTAAATGTTACATTGGCCCCAGCGTCTATCAGTGCTTCCACAGTAGCCAAGCCAATGCCCCGAGCGCCCCCTGTTACCAATGCTGTTTTGCCATTTAACTTGATACTCATTTGTTCAGGCTCCATTGTTTTGGGAGTAAAAAAGGAAAATTCGTTGATGAATCGATGTCAATTTTCATGATCGGCCCCATAAATTCCGACCAGCGTTTATTTACGGGATCATCGGCCAGAGCACTAATCGTTGCATCTAGATCATCAGTTTCAAAATAGCCAAACAGGGTCAGTCCATGGCGGAAAATATGATAAGAATTGATACCTGAAGCGCGAAGCGCCGCGTCCATCTCCGGCCAGATTTCATCATGGCGACGCTTATATTCTTCTTCATAACCGGTACGAACTTCCAATACCCACGCATATGATGCCATGGTTCATTCCCCCTCTTTCAAATAATCAAGCAACACCTCACCGGCGACCAAGGTAAACTCAGCCTGCCAATAAAACCCGTCGAGCATCTCACGCACTGGAAGCCGGTGAACCGGTGCCTGTGCGTTGGGGCGCAACTCCGTGGTACATGGACCACGCCAGCATTCACTTACCTTCACATCTGCCAGCGAACGTGAGGTGAGTTGGCGAATAGCGGGGGAGCCATCAATATGGTCGACGGCCTTCAAATTGATGTTAGTGGCAAAAGGGAAAATCTTGGAAAGCTCAGCAATATCGGCTTCACGCTGTTTGTAGGGCATGGTGCCGGTCACCACGTCAATGCCATTGCGCTCCAATGTGCCAACGATCAAATCCCCACGAAATTCCACACTGGGGTTACCCAGTTTTTTTGGTTGCCCATGGATTTCACGGCCATGGGCCACACCAACATCTGAGGATAAAAACAAATAAGGCGAATAGGCACCTATTGCCTTGCTGGGCAATTCTGCCCCTACCATCACGTTGACCTCATTATATGGCCCCAGCCACGAGGTATCATTCATCTGATAAAAATGAACCATCACTTCATCGCCAGTTGCCACAAGAGGCTCAGGGAGAAGCGCGCGAATAGCTTCAATGTCGGTTCGATAAACCAAGGTGAAAATATTCATATTTCTAAAGGTGAACGGAAAACTCGGAATCATCGGGGCATCAAGCGGCGTGGAAAAACCGCCCTTGATGATTTCCTCACGTTTTGTGCCGGGCCATTTCATTTTTACACGGCCTCCGGTACGCCAGAACGGAACGAACGATACATGGCATCCAGAACTTCAATGGCATGCATGCCAACAACACCGGTTGCTTCATTGGTAATGGCTGTTCCAAGGCATATGTGGACAAGGCGATTGACCGGTTCAATGGCTAAATAGTCCCCTGCGTTTTCCGCCAGGTTGAGCACAACATCTTCACCATCATTGCGGCGCAGTTCCATCCGGGCACGCTCCATATCGATCAACAACATGCCCTCGGTGCCAAAGATTCGCACATCAAGCTGATAGCCGCATTGTTTAGGCACCGTTGAAGCGCCAGAAACTGTACCCGTCGCACCATTGGTAAATTGGAGAGTTAAAGCGTTATAATAATCAACACCTGCCGGGGACTTGCCTTCAATGGCGTAAACTTCAGCCGGTTCCAGTCCAGTCAAACGAAACATCAGTCCAAGGGAATGGGACAATTGACCCCAGCCATAGCCACCGGCTTTTTCTGGATCGGCCCATGTGGACACGGGGGGGCGGAACATATGATCTTTGGTTTCGACAAGCCCCTCACCTGAGAACAAGTCAGCTGTGGGGGATGCCATTTGTGTCACAACATGGCGAATTTCTCCAACGCCCCCGCTCGCAATAATATTGGCGGCCCGTGTACTAAAGGGTTTGAAATTCCAACCATAGGGGACGATGATTTCACGGCCCATGCGCGTGGCCAGCGCCACCAGTTCGCGTGCATCATCGGCATCCGTAGTCATTGGCTTATCAATCAGCACATGACACCCCGCTTCAAGGGCTGCTTTTGCATGCTCAAAATGAACCGTGTGGGGTGAGGCAATTATCACCGCATCCAACTCTTCTTGTTCTAGCATTTCATTATAGTCAGTGTACCCCTTGGGGCCGGGAAATTTTTGTGCAATCTCATCCAGTGCGCTATGGCTACGTCTGTTCACCGCCACCAATTGGGCATCACTATTATCAAGCACTGCGGGCACATAGACCTCAACGGCCCACCACCCAGCGCCAATAATTGCAATTTTTGCCTTTTTAATATCAGTCACCGCTTATCTCCTTTAAGCCATTGCGTACGTTGACAATGTGCGCGCGCATGGCTGCACTTGCCGCTTCCCCATCTTTGGCCTGTAGGGCTTTCATAATCTCGATATGATCGGCAATAGATTGATGGCGAATATCCGCTTTTTTCTGAAACTTTCGGCGCGCCTGATCGCTCAAAACCTGGAAAGTTTTTCCAACCCGGGACAGGAAAATATTACCTGAAGCCTCAAGTATGACTTTATGGAATTCCACATCGGTATCATGGAACAATTCCGCATCATCCTTACTCGCCGCCTGCGCATCAACTAACCCTTGCAAAGTCACCAAATCCTGTTCCGTGAGGCGAGGTGTCGCCAACACAACAATCATCGGCTCATATTCAATGCGCGCATCAAACAGGGCGGTCATATTTTTGGCGTTCAGGGAAACGAAAAAATCCATTGGATTGAGGAGTTCGGTCGCATCAAGGGATGATACAAACACACCCCCACCATGGCGGATTTGTAAAACGCCCATGATGGATAACGCGCGCAATGCCTCACGGACGGTTGGGCGCGACACATCCAATATTACGGCCAACGATCGTTCGGAGGGAAGTTTTTCCCCAGCCCCCAATTGTCCATTTTTGATGAGATCCAGAACCCGCTGAACAACTAATTCTGAAACAGCTTTTCGACCAATTGGCCCCTTTAGAACTGAAGTGCTGGCACCAAGTGATAAGGCATGTCGCTTACTCATTTTTCAGTTCCTTTTGTTCCCCAGAAATTTTTGCCCCAAATAGCTTTGT
>JAJRRG010000135.1 GCA_024279675.1 Alphaproteobacteria bacterium | reverse complement strand
CCTGAGCTACGGCGGCGGTTTTTGACCCATGCATCTTAGCAAGTATTTGACGGTCAAATATGAGGTGCTCTACTGCCATAGCTGGTAGGTTGACGCAAGGCAAAAGAATATGCCCCTCGCTTTTTGCAAATCTTGGTATTATTAATGCCCACGCAATCGTCAACAACAAGAATTCTGAGCTGATATATGGCAAATCCTGAATCTGAAAAAGCAAAACAAGAAAAACTGGCAAAAAAGTTGCGCGAAAATCTTAAGAAAAGAAAAAGCCAGTCCAAGCAGCGCGCCAAAACAAAAACTTAGCGCCTGAGGTTTTATTTCAATCAAAACTGGCAATGCTCTGGCATGAAGTGAATAGCTTGATTATATTATTGTTTTGCATCTCTTGTGCATAATTTAACCAAACATCCCATATAAATTTACCAAAACCTACAAACATAAAATTTGCCCACAAGGGCCATGAATTACGGATAACATATTATGGATAGCATTAGCGTCACTGGTGGCAATCAGCTCAATGGGGTCATTCCAATTTCCGGGGCCAAAAACGCAGCTCTCCCCTTGATGATTGCCTCTTTGCTGACGGCTGAGGAATTAATATTACGCAACGTTCCAGACCTCGCTGATGTTCGGCAGCTTAAGAAAATTCTGAATAATCATGGTGTCAAGATTGAAGAAGTGGCAGGTGGGGGAAAATCAGACCCCTTGGCGGGCGCGACACTGAGTTTCAATACACCCAAAATCACTGACACCTGCGCTCCTTACGACCTGGTTTCAACCATGCGCGCCAGCTTTTGGGTCATCGGCCCGCTTTTGGCCCGTGAACATGAGGCGCGGGTTTCCTTGCCCGGAGGCTGTGCCATTGGCTCGCGCCCGGTGGACTATTTTATCCATGGGCTTGAGGCGTTGGGTGCACACATTGAAATTGACGAGGGCTACGTTGTGGCCAAGGCCCCCAAAGGGGGATTGATCGGGGCGATGATCCGCTTGCCGACCCCTTCCGTTGGGGCGACCCATACCATTTTGATGGCGGCAACCCTTGCCAAAGGAACAACAACAATCCTTAACGCAGCCATGGAACCTGAAATTACCAATGTGGCAGAATGTTTGGTGGCCATGGGGGCCAAAATTACCGGCATTGGCACCCGCACATTGATCATTGATGGTGTAGCAAGCCTGCATGGGGCCAGCATTGATGTGGTGCCCGATCGCATCGAAGCGGGCACCTTTGCCATGGCCGTGGCAATGACGGGGGGCGATGTATTGCTCAAGGGCGCACAAAGACAGCATTTGCAAGCGGCATTGGATATTTTGCAGGCAAATGGTGTGAAAATTACTGAGGAAGCAGACGGTATCCGTGTGCAGGCCTCAGGGGATAGATTGAGGGCTGTTGACGTGGAAATTGACACATTCCCGGGGTTCCCAACAGATTTGCAGGCGCAATATATGACCCTGATGACCAGAGCCGACGGCATTGCAAAAATCAAAGAGACCATCTTTGAAAACCGCTTTATGCATGTGGCGGAACTAGCCCGCTTTGGCGCAAAAATTGACAGCGAAGGCCAGGTTGCAACTGTTACCGGCATTGAAAAGCTTAAGGGCGCGCAGGTGATGGCGACAGATTTACGGGCCTCAGTATCTTTGGTGATCGCGGGCTTGGTCGCAGAAGGTGAAACAAACGTCAGCCGGATTTATCATCTTGATCGGGGTTTTGAGCGGTTGGAAGAAAAACTTGGGGCCTGTGGCGCCAATATTCAACGCATTACAAAATAACAAACTTTCTTGCGGGGGCGGGACTTAGTTCGTTTGAGGCCGCATAAAGTTTCATGCAAAAGACTTGTATCTTGTTGGGTGAACCCCCAAATCAGGCGAACACTAACTTTATGGGACATAATGAATTATGCCAGATTTGAAATTACTCGCCCTTGATGAAGAAGATTTAGAAGTTATCTCTGCCTATACGCAGGATGCCGTTATTCGTGTGGGGGATATGGGGTTTGCCAAGTCTGACCAACGTTTCGCCATGATCATGAACCGCTATGTGTGGGAAGAGGGCGACACAAAAACCAAAGGGACGCGCCGCCGCGCCGCCCTGCATTTCGATTATGTGACAGAAGTAAAATCAACCGGTATCAACCTTGATGCCCGTGATGGGGTACTTGACCTTCTTTCGATTTCTTTTGCAGGACAGGACATGCCTGCGGGTAAGGCTGTTTTGAGTTTTGCCGGTGGTGGCACAATTGAACTCGTGGTAGAATGTTTACAACTTCGTTTGAGCGATCTTGGAGCAAGCTGGGCCGCAAAGGCCACCCCAAACCACATAGTATAGAGCCACAAGGTTTGAAACCTACAGGTTGCGTTTCCAATCATTTAGTGAAGTTGTATTGGTGTAACAAAATACAAAATACGAAATAAAGAATAGAGTTTTATGGTTGTTCGATTGAATGCTAATGCCGCTGATTTTAATGCTGAATTTGTAAAGCTAATTGGCGATGAGCAACAGGGCATCCCGGTGCAAAAAACTGTTTCCGATATTCTTGAAAAAGTGAGGGCTAACGGCGATGCGGCTCTGATTGAGTTGACCGAAAAATTTGATCACCTATCCCTTTCCCCGCAAACTTTGCGCTTTGATGAGGCTGAAATTGAAACCATTGCTGCAAACACGCCGGATGACATTTTTATGGCACTTAAATTTGCCCATGGGCGCATAACATCCCATCATCAAAAGCAAAAACCTAAAGATTATATTTACACCGACGAGCAGGATGTAACCCTTGGTGTGCGCTGGACGCCGGTGGACGCGGTAGGCATTTATGTCCCCGGAGGTTTAGCCTCCTATCCATCCTCGGTTTTGATGAATGCCGTGCCCGCGCAAGTTGCCGGGGTAAAGCGCATCGCCATGGTTGTGCCAACCCCCAATGGAGAGGTTAATCCAGCAATTCTATGCGCGGCGCAGATTGCTGGGGTGAGCGAAATTTATCGCGTGGGCGGGGCCCAAGCCGTGGGGGCTTTGGCCTATGGAACAGCCACCATCAAACCCGTTGATAAAATTGTCGGGCCCGGCAATGCCTATGTGGCCGAGGCTAAGCGTCAGGTGTTTGGCACAGTGGGCATTGATATGATTGCTGGCCCTTCTGAGATTTTGGTCATTTGTGACCAAAGCGCTAACCCTGCCTGGGTTGCAGCGGATTTATTGGCGCAAATTGAACATGGGGCAGGAGCCAAAGCGGTTGCGCTGGTTTTGGATGAAGCTATGGCGAGTGCCATTGAACGCGAAGTTGCCCGGCAGATAAAAACCCTGTCGCGCACCCAGATCGCCAGCGATGGCTGGGCACGGTTTGGGGCCATTATTCAGGTGCCTGATTTGGGTCGTGCCGTAGAGCTGGCCAATCTTATGGCGCCGGAACATTTGGAATTGGCGGTTGAAAACCCAAGGGAACTTGTGCCGCTGATACGCCATGCGGGCGCGATATTTATGGGCCATCATACCCCCGAAGCTATCGGGGATTATGTGGGGGGCTCCAACCATGTGTTGCCCACAGCCCGCACGGCCCGGTTTGCCTCTGGATTGGGGACAATGGATTTTATGAAACGAACATCGTTGCTTGGGTGCACGGCAAGCGCCTTGGCTGAACTTGGCGCCGCAACGATAACCATTGCAAATGCGGAAGAGCTAGAGGCCCATGGTCGCTCGGTCTCCATTAGACTTAACCGCTAATGGGTTCTAAAAGAACAAAATGAGCCAACCAGAATTCGACAAACATAAAGACCACATCATTTCCGTAACCCTTGATCCGGGGACAATAATTTCCCTGAACCCGGATGAGGCCCACGAGCGGCGTGTGGCCATCTATGATCTGGTGGAGGAAAATGTTTTTTATCCCGCAAGGGTAAAGGCTGAGGGCCCCTTTGCCTTACATATGTCGATCACGGGAAATTCTGTCGTTTTTGATGTCCGTCATCCGCAAAATTTCAAACCAATAGCGGCCCATTATTTGTCCCTCACGCCTTTTCGGGGGTTGATCCGGGATTATTTCCGGGTACGCGATAGCTATTACGAGGCCATAAAATCAGGCTCCACCTATCAGATTGAAGCGGTGGATATGGGGCGACGTGGCTTGCATAATGATGCGGCGCAATTGCTGCGTGAGCGTTTGGATAACAAGCTTGAAATGGACATGGATACCGCCCGGCGACTTTTTACCCTGCTGTGTGCTATTCAGCCCTATGCCAACCGTATTGATGAGCGCGACAGCCAATTACCAACAATTTTATTCGTCTGCTCCATGAATTCGGTGCGCTCCCCCATGGCGGCGGCGTTGGCGCGCTACGTGTTCCCCGGAAAACTGATTTCTCGCTCGGCGGGTGCGCGCTCAGGAAAAGCCGACGGATTTGTGCACGCGGCGATGGAGGAATTGGGCATTGATATGTCGGTGCACACCCCCCACACGATGGACGAACTTGTCGCTACAAAATTTAATCTGGTTGTTACCCTATCTGAGGAAGCGCGCATGGCCGTTGCCAACAGGAACTTGGACGCAAAAGAAATTGAGCATTGGCAAACTGATGACCCAACCCTTGTTGAGGGATCGCGCGATGTGCGCCTTGCGGCCTATCATGAATTGCGGGATAGTTTGAAAAAGCGTATTTTAACCCGTCTGCCCCCTGTTCTTTCAGAATAAAGACCCTATTTACAACACGGTTCACAAGCGCATTGGAATCCTATAGGTTCCGCGTGAAATTGATGAAACACTTCCCCGACAATGAACAATCATAGGGGTAAAAT
>JAJRRG010000134.1 GCA_024279675.1 Alphaproteobacteria bacterium | reverse complement strand
CAGGCCCCAATCTGTTTATGTGGCCACACGCGCCACCTCGGTTGCTCTACCCGGTGCGCCCCCAATCGCCAGCGATCTTTTGGTCGCCAGTGTAGAAAATAACGACGATCCAACGCGCCCCAGCCCACGGGTTCTCATATCACGACAACCCAACACCTCTGCATTGGTCACAGCTTACGCCCCCGTAACCGCCCCTGAACCCGATGCCCAGCGCGCACTTCAGATATTGATTGAGCGCCGAAACGCCGCTAACGCCGCCACAACAAACAATCCCCCCCAACCCTTAGATTTACGCGGTAGTATTGTCACCGCATCTTTAGGCAGTGTTGAATTCCCCCTTGCCACGCAACCAGAAGTAAGCGCCTCACAAGAGAATACGCTTCAGGCAAACATACCATTATCCAACGCGCTACGCTCAGATATACCTCTCCCCCCCGCCGCAGGATTGGACGCATTGTTTAATTCAACTTTCCAGGCAGTAGCTGAGGCACGCCCGGCATCAAGCGAACGCGCGGCTTTGGCAGCCCTTTCCGGAACCGCCAGTTCATCCATCTCGGCACCAAATTTTGACCCCGCCATAACGCGCAAAAATAGCGCCCTTACCGCCCCCGATCTCGACCATGTTGCAGATACAATGGTCATGGCAACTCTGGTCGCTAACGCGCATTTTGCAATTTTGTTTGAACCCGATGAGGGCGACTTTAATCCGTCGACAGAATTGGGTCCGCAAGCTGTTCAAATTACATTCTCCCTGCAAGAAATTCAGGAACTCCCATCAGATCAGTTCTTGCAAGTTGCCCCAATTATTCGCACAAACACTTAGCGCGTTTGGCAATCAATATAGGGACATCCATTTCATCTTTGGATTGCGCCCGATCACCCCTTGATTTAAGCTCATTTCACCCATAATTATTCAGGGCGAAGGAATTCAAAAATTGAATAGATCTGCCCCAACACCATTGCTCGACACAATTACTGACCCCGCACAAATTCGGGATATGGACAATGCTCAATTGCGCCAACTGGCCGATGAGTTGCGATTGGAGGTTATCGACACGGTTTCAGTGACCGGCGGACACCTGGGAGCAGGGCTTGGCGTCGTTGAATTGACCGTCGCCCTGCATGCTATATTCAATACGCCCGATGATCGCCTGATCTGGGATGTTGGACATCAGAGCTATCCCCATAAGGTGCTGACCGGCCGGCGGGGCAAAATTCGCACCTTGCGCAAACAAGATGGCCTGTCTGGTTTCACCCGTCGCGCGGAAAGCAATTACGACCCTTTTGGTACCGGACATTCTTCCACCTCGATATCCGCCAGTCTGGGTATGGCGGTCGGCTCTGCTCTAAACAAAGAATCCCGCAATTGCATCGCTGTGATTGGTGATGGGGCCATGTCCGCAGGCATGGCCTATGAAGCCATGAATAATGCGGGCGCCATGGACGCAAGGTTGATCGTCATTCTAAACGACAATGATATGTCCATCGCACCCCCAACCGGAGCCATGAGCGCCTATCTGGCTAAACTCGTATCTTCCCCCGCCTATCGAGGATTCCGCGAAACCGGCAAAAAAATTGTTGAGCATCTCCCCGATTTCATCTTTGACAAGGCCAGAAAAACCGAAGAATTTGCCCGTGGATTTTGGGCAGGCGGCACCCTGTTCGAGGAGTTGGGCTTTTATTATGTGGGCCCCATTGATGGGCATAATTTAGATCATTTGCTCCCGGTGCTCAAAAACGTAAGGGACGCACAAACCGGCCCTATTCTGGTGCATGTGGTTACCAAAAAAGGCAAAGGGTACGACCCGGCTGAAAATGCCGCCGATAAATATCACGGGGTATCAAAATTTAATATTGTCACCGGAGCCCAAAGCAAATCTCCCTCCAATGCGCCCTCATACACCTCTGTGTTTGCCTCCTCCCTCATTGAGGAGGCCCATAAGGACAATAAGATTGTTGCGATAAATGCTGCTATGCCCGCCGGCACCGGACTTGATAAATTCGGCGAAATATTTCCAGATAGGGTATTTGATGTGGGTATTGCCGAGCAACACGCGGTAACATTTGCCGCTGGATTAGCCGCCGAAGGCCTAAAGCCTTTTTGCGCCATCTATTCTACATTTTTACAACGCGCCTATGACCAGATCATCCATGACGTGGCATTGCAAAATCTACCCGTGCGCTTTGCCATAGATCGCGCCGGATATGTGGGCGCCGATGGGCCAACCCATGCGGGTAATTATGACGTCGCCTATCTGGGGGCAATTCCCAACATGGTTTTGATGGCCGCCGGGGACGAGGCTGACCTTAGACATATGGTTGCAACCGCTGTTGCCCATGATGCCGGGCCGATCGCCCTGCGCTATCCACGGGGCGAAGGCCTTGGGGTCGATATGCCTGAATTTGGCATTCCACTTAAATTAGGCAAAGGGCGTATCCTGATTGAAGGAACAACGATTGCCATACTTTCCTATGGTGCGCGTCTGGGCGAATGTCTTGCCGCCGCCGAACAATTGTCTGCCCTTGGTCTTTCAACAACCGTTGCGGATGCACGTTTTGCCAAACCCATCGACACTGACTTGCTCACCCAATTGGTGCGCAACCATGAGGTTGTCCTCACGGTGGAAGAAGGTTCTATCGGGGGCTTTGGTTCCCATGCAGCAACCTATCTTGCACAAAATGGCTTGCTGGACGGTGGAGTTCGTTTCCGCCCGTTGATTATGCCGGACATAAATATTGAACAGGCGCCACAAGATGATTTGTATGCCCAGGCGGGACTGGATCGAACAAACATTGTTGCCGCCGCCCTGCGCGCCCTGGGCAATGAGACCGAGGCTTCACGGATTTTACAACCTTTACGGTCTGAATAGGTTTAGGGTCAGGACCCTAGGCCAAACCTATTCCGAAACATCCGGCACCATACCCAGCGCATGCATATAGGTATCCAATATAGCCTCTTGCTCCATCCGGTCATTGGCATCCAGTTTGCGGATGCGCACAATCTGCCGAATAGTTTTAACATCAAATCCGCCGCCCTTGGCTTCCCCGTAGACTTCTTTAATGTCCTCAGAAATCGCTTTCTTCTCTTCTTCCAACCGTTCAATACGCT
>JAJRRG010000133.1 GCA_024279675.1 Alphaproteobacteria bacterium | reverse complement strand
GCGCCCCCAAAGCTGAGATCGATATCTTGCAAACTTAACAGGGGTGGGGCCATAGTAAATGTGATGCTTATATTTTGGAGGAAACCCCAAACAGGTTGAGGACTTCGACTTTAATCCGAGAGCATACGCTTTAGCAACTCGATTTCCTGACATAAATCCCCGTCATCGCGCATCAATTGCTCAACCTTGCGTACAGAATGCAAAACCGTTGTATGATCACGCCCACCAAACTGCCGGCCGATTTCAGGCAAGGACCGGGAAGTCAAGGACTTTGCCAGATACATGGCAATCTGACGCGGCCGCACCACATCGCGGGATCGGCGCGAGGACAGGATGTCCGTGCGGGGAATTTTGAAATGACGCGACACGATTTTGAGAATATCATCGATACGCACCCGTGGTGTTTCGCGCTTACGGATCAGGTCAGCCAGCGTTTTTTCGGCCAAGGGCACAGTTATCGCTTCATTGGTCAATTGATTGGCTGCGACAAGTCTGTTGACCGCCCCATCCAGATCACGCCCGTGGGAGGTCACGGAATAGGCGATATAGTCGATCACCGCGGTGGGAAAACTTACCCCGGGAAATCTTGTGGCGGCAATTTCAGTACGGCGATTAACAATGGCGCGCCGAAGCTCCAGGTCAAACTTTGTGATAGGAACAACAAGCCCACCGGACAGACGCGAGCGTACCCGTTCATCCAACATTTCAAGGTCACGGGGGGGCGCATCCCCAGCGACCACAATTTGCTTTGCCCCGGTGATGAGCACACTCAGCGTGTGGCCAAACTCGGTGGCAGATTTGCCCTGCAGGAATTGCAAATCATCAATGAGAAGCAGATCAATCCCGCGCAACCATTCCTTAAACGCTAAAGCGGACTGGCGCTGGATAGCTGTAATAAAATGATACATAAAATGGTCAGCGGTCAGATAAACAATTTTGAGGGACGGGTCAGATGCCCCGGCGGCCCAAGCAATTGAATTGAGCAAATGGGATTTGCCCAGACCAACGCTTGAATGAATATAGACAGGGTTAAATGCGACCGTTTTGTTGGCCACAGCGCTTGCCACCTGACGGGCAACCCCAAGGGCGATCTCATTGGCCGTGCCGGGGACAAAGTTATCAAAGGTCATTTTGGGATCAATTCCCGAGCCTGACAGCATATCCTTTGCCACCGGACGGCGCGCGGAGGACTGCGCCATATTGACCTTGGGGGATGATTCTTGAATTCGGGGAGCCTCAGGGGTAAGGGTTGGCGATGGCACAAGGGTCTTTGCCTGACCGTTTACCCGCACTGTAAAATGGAGCCGCGAAATTGAATTGGAATTTTTACTGCCCTTTTCGTTGGCAAAGGCATCCAGAATAACCTGAGAATAATTGGATTGAACCCAGGAACATAAAAATGGTGTGGGGGCCGAAATGTGGGCCAGATCATCAACAATTTCAGACAACTCCAGCCGCAAAAACCAAGAGGTAAAAACCCGCTCGCCAACTGCCGCGCGCAATTGAGCTTTTAACTTGGCCCAACGCCCATCCAATTCCTGTGCCCCTATCGTCTTGTCCGCCATTTTGACCCCTATTTCCCAAAACTTAAAACCTGCCGCAACAGACTTTACCAAATTTCATTTCGTCACACGCGTCAAAAGAGAGACGCAAAAATACCGTTCACGCGAAAGCCGTTTTCGCGATTTCTCAAGTCACAGATAATATTCTGAACACGCCAGAATTGGCTGGTTAGATGCCCCAAATAATTCTTAAAATACCAAAATCTTCGTCATTTGATCCCGGCAATTAACAACCAAACAAATTGGAAACCCGCATGATGTCCAATAAATGCCATAAACATCAAAAACCCAATGAAAACTCCAAAAAACCTAAGAGAACCCTGAATATTTTAAATGCCAGACTTACAGTTTGCTTGACTGATAGGGGCATATTAGGTTGGAAAAAAAAATTGATCAACTAGGCAAAGTCACTATTTGGGGCTTGACTCTTAACCCTGTTTTGGTGGTCGCAGGCTTTGGGGATAAAGTATAATAATTAAGTTGCTGAGACTCCTCAGAAAATTCTAAAAACCACAAAAATTCTCCATTAAAAAAAATCCAAAAGAATCTTATATTTTTTGCGATAATTTTATAGCACATCACTGCCCCCTCAAAACATATGCCAAAAATGGCATGGATTTTATATGGCGATGATTTTTCAACCCGTGTCCGTTTCAGCCAGTAAATTCAGAATCTATGTCTGAAATATTGTAAACAAAGAAAAAGGCTTCCCAAAAAATCGAGAAGCCTTAAAAAATTTCAAATGGAACAGATTGACCCAACCGGGTAAATTGTTGTTTTACGCCGACATTGCCTTAACACGTTTATTCAACCGCGAAACTTTGCGCGATGCTGTGTTGTGATGCAATATGCCCCGTGCTGATGCACGTTGAATTTCAGGTTCTGCAACACGCAATGCGTTCTTTGCATCATCTTGCTTGCCCGAAGCAATGGCTTCTTCAACCTTACGCACGTAGGTGCGCATGCGTGAGCGGCGGGATTTGTTTACTTCAGTGCGTGTTTCAATTTTTCTAACGGCTTTTTTTGCCGAAGATGTGTTAGCCATTTTGTCAGCCTTTGGGCGTCTTTTGAGACCGTCCTCCAGTTCACGCCCTATTGCGAAACAAGAATCGGATCCAATGCAAATGAAAGCGGCAGCACAATGGCCGCCTAATTTAGGGGGTTATAGTCAGAGGTAGCCCCAGCGTCAACCAATAATCATACATATAATAGAGGGGCGTCAAACGGCTTGGCAATGGGGACAGAAAAATGTGGAACGCCCGGATTGAACAAAGCGTTCAATTTCGCCATCACACCCCTTAGCTTGGCAGGGGTCCCCTTCACGGCCATAAACAGCAAACCGATGTTGGAAGTATCCCGCATCCCCTTGCACGTTTTTATAATCGTTTAAGGTAGAGCCACCCGCAATCAAGGCTTCTTCTAATACATTGCGGATATGTCGTCTTAAATCCTCCAGGCGCGGGTCTTTTTTTTTATCATCATCTTGTACCAAACTAGCGGCGGATGTGGCGGGGTGGATACCACTGCGGAATAAGGCTTCGCACACATATATATTGCCCAAACCCGCCAAGACCCGCTGGTCAAGCAAAACTGTTTTAATGGGGCCACGGCGTTTAGCAAAACGTTCTGCCAATAAAGAAGATGTCAATTCATTACCCAAAGGCTCGGGACCCAGCCCTTTTAGGAAGCTGCAGGCCTCAGGATCGTCAAACAGGTCCATAAACCCAAATCGACGCGGATCAGAATAGACCAAAAAAGGCGCGGGCAGCGGATCTTGGGCATGTTTTGCCGCCTCAAGTTCAAAAATCACATGATCATGCTTTTCAAAAGCACCGGGACTGGGCGGATTGAAGAAGCGAAAATTACCGGTCATCCCCAAATGGGATAACAGGGTCTGCCCGCTGGATAATTCAAACAAAAGATATTTTGCCCGCCGGCCCACATTAACAATTGTTGTCCCTTCAAGATTTTCAACGAAACTTTCAGGGAAATCAAACCGCAAATTTTTGCGATTTAGAGTGAGCTTCTTAATGTGCGCATTGGTCAAAAATGGCGCTAGACCTGCTCTGATGGTTTCAACTTCGGGGAGTTCGGGCATGGGTAAACCATTATTTTGAAATCGTTACCGGTTTATCTATCACTTGGTTTGTGTTCGCGCTAATGTATAAAGACAAACTGATAAATTGCGTCTCAACAAATTACGTCCCCAGCTTAAAAGAAACTCATCATGGAAAAATCCGAACCCACCACCCATTTTGGAGCCAAGCAAGTACCGCTTAAGGATAAGCAGGGCATGGTCAACGAGGTTTTTGACGGGGTTGCCAGCCGGTACGATCTGATGAATGATCTAATGAGCGGTGGTGTGCACCGGCTTTGGAAGGACGCACTGGTCGCCAAACTCAATCCGCCACGCACCGGTTCACGGCCCTATAGGGTCTTGGATATGGCTGGGGGAAGTGGGGACATTGGAGAGCGCATTGTTAATGCTTCCCACGGTTATGCTGAAGTGATTGTCTCGGACATCAATCAGGAAATGCTCAATGAGGGCATTGCGCGGGAAAAGAATTGGCGATTTGCTGGCCGGGCCGAATTTATCTGTGCCAACGCCGAAGAATTGCCATTTGAGGATAATAGTTTCAACGCCTACACCATCGCTGTGGGTATTCGCAATGTACCCCAGATCGACAAGGCACTGAGTGAAGCTTTTCGTGTGTTAAAAAGGGGTGGACGGTTCCTGTGTCTTGAGTTTTCACAACCAGATATTCCCGGTCTTTCCAATATTTATGATGTTTTTTCCGACAATATTATCCCACCGATGGGAAAACTGGTTACCGGGGACGGCGCGCCTTACCAGTATCTGGTGGAAAGCATTCGAGAGTTCCCATCACCGCAAAAGTTCATTTCCATGATCGAAGCGGCTGGTTTTACCCGGGTTACACACACGCCCCTGAGCGGTAATATCGCCGCTATCCATAGCGGATATAAGATTAGAGGTTAAGAGCATCATGGGGCTTGGATCATATTTCCGTCTGGCAAAGGCTGTCTTTACGCTTTCACGGGAGGGGGCATTTTCCCTCGTTGATACGACATTTATGCCAAAAAAAATCAAATTCGGCATTGCAACTCTGCGGATTTTTGAACGCCGGGCGGTCAAACAAACCGGTCGGGTTGAACGCTTAAGCGCCGCTTTAAACAAGCTGGGGCCAACATACGTGAAATTTGGCCAAACTCTGGCCACACGTCCCGATATTGTGGGGGATGAAATTGCCTCTGATCTGAGCGTGTTACAGGACGCCATGGCTCCCTTTGATCAGGCCCTAGTGCCAAAAATTCTTAAGGAAGAATTGGGGGTACGCGCTGATAGCATACTTAATATTTCCACCCCCATTGCCGCCGCTTCGATTGCCCAGGTTCACAAATGTCAAATCTTGGATGCCAATGGCGTAAAACAAGATGTGGCCGTCAAGATTTTGAGGCCAGGCATTGAGCAGCGGTTTCAGGCCGATATTAAGAGCTTTTACGCGGGGGCGCGGCTGGTTGAACGCCTTATCCCCGCCGCAAGACGCCTTAAGCCGGTGGGCGTGATCCAAATTCTTGACCATTCAGCGCGCCTTGAGCTTGATCTCAGATTTGAGGCCGCCGCCATTTCAGAATTTTATGAAAATACCAAGGATGATGTCGGATTTGATATTCCCGATGTACATTGGGAGCACACGGCTCAACGGGTGCTGACAACCAGCTTTATGGATGGCATTGGGGTCAATAAAGCGGCAGAACTCACCAAAGCGGGCATTGATCGGCAACAAATTAGCACCAATCTCATGCAAAGTTTTTTGCGCCATGCCATCCGTGATGGATTTTTCCATGCGGACATGCATCCGGGTAACCTGTTTGTTGATCCTAAAAACGGGCATATTCAAGCGGTTGATTTTGGTATAATGGGACGCATTTCCAAGCAGGAGCGTCGATTTTTAGCGGAAATTCTTTATGGGTTTATCACCCGCAACTATACTCATATTTCCGAGCTTCATTTTGAAATTGGCTATGTGCCCAAGGGACAATCCGTGGAGGATTTTGCCCTTGCTTTGCGCATGATCGGAGAACCGATGCACGGGCGCAAGGCTTCGGACATTTCCATGGCCGTTGTTTTTGGGCAATTGCTTAAGGTCACTGAAATTTTTGATATGCATGCCCGGCCTGAACTTGTTTTATTACAAAAGAATATGGCGCTGGTTGAAGGGGTGGGGCGCATGCTCGACCCGGATATGGATATCTGGACAATTTCGGAGCCGATTGTTGAGGACTGGCTCAAACGTCAGGCGGGACCTTTAGGAAAGCTTGAGGAAGCGAAGGGGCATTTTCAGACCCTGGTTACAACCCTTGGCGAAGTACCTAAGCTGGTGGATCGGGCCAATGATGTTCTACTTGCCCATAAAACAGAACTTGAACGCCAAAGGGCTAACAACGGTCGGGGCATAAAAATGGCCTTTGGTGTGGTTATCATCCTGCTTAGTGTTTTGATCTGGCGACTATGGTAACATAGCCCGAGGCACACTTGCTTATTTGGGCATTGCCCTGGCCATGTGTTAGACACAAAGCAAAACTAAAAATTTTGAATCTTTCGATTTTACCATTTGGAGAATAATATGTATATTCCACAGGTTCTAACCCATACTTTTAAAGCCGTTGGCGCGTTGTTTCTTGCTGGTACTCTTGCGGCGTGTGTCGATGTTACAATGGAGCTTGAGGTGTTGGATGAAAATAATGGTATCGGCAAAACAACTATTGTTATGGACCGTCAGTTTTACGACATGAGCCAACAACAGGGCGGGGATGAATTTTGCAATGAGGACGATGGTGAAATCTCACTCAGCGATACCAACGCAACCTGTACCATCACAATCAATGGGGCACTCGATGAACTTTTTGAAGCCAATGATGACGGCTCCCCTGTTCCAACTGCCGTGAGTGCCGGACCGGGTCTGGTTCGTGTGACTTATCCAACGGGGTCAATGACTGATGAATTTGCGGACGCCGGGTCTGACCCATCTACCAAAGCAATGATGGAACAATTTTTTAAGGACCGCTCAATCATCCTGAAAGTTTCAGGGGCTGAAATTGTTGAATCGGACATGGAAATTTCCGCTGATGGTAAATCTGCCTCCTTTACTATTCCCTTCCTGGGACTAATTAATGGTGACTTTGAACTGCCCAATGAAACTTACGCAATTGTTAGAGTTAACTAGGCAGACTTGTTTGGATAAATAGACTTAGTTTGGGTGATATGATGGACAAAGTGCGGGTTAAGATTTGCTTTCTCGAACATGGAAAAGGACTAACCCCACCCAAACAACACAGCGACGGGGCCGCCGGCGTTGATTTATCGGCTGCCCTTAAAGATGCACAGAGCGTTACACTAAGCCCCCTACAACGGACGCTCATCCCCACGGGCTTTTCAATTTCTTTGCCTGTTGGGTACGAAGCACAAATCAGGCCGCGTTCCGGTCTTGCCCTCAAGCACGGCATCACAACGCTCAATGCGCCGGGTACAATTGATGCGGACTATCGCGGGGAAGTGCATGTTCTGCTGATCAATCTTGGGGACGAGGATTTTGTCATATCGCGGGGGATGCGCATTGCGCAAATGGTTGTTGCACCAGTTTCATCTGTAACTTTTGATGAAGTTGAGCACCTTGATACTACCAAACGAGGGACAGATGGTTTTGGCTCCACCGGATAGGACAATTATGAGCGACGCACTTGATAAATTTAAGAATGCACTGAATCAGTGTCGCACAAGGTTTTCCGGGCGAGCCTTTATTGTAATGGCACTTACACTCAGCGCGCTTAGTCCATCCATGGCTGGGGATTATTCTCAGGCAAACATAATTGGATATTCTTCAAATTTCAGATTTCTGGCCTTCGAGGAATTTGGCATAGAGGACGGCAGCGGCTTTGCCTATTCCAACTATTATCTGATTGATTTGCAAGCTGAACCTGTAAAAATTGTCGAGCAAACTGAACACAAGTTTGACCGGGAAGATGACCCCTCCATCGAGGACCTGGTGCTCATTCGCACGCAAGCACGAGAGAAAGCTCAATCATGGATTGAAAAGGCCAATGCTCTATGGCCGGCACAATTGTTAGCCTATAACGGGGACGGCGTGCCAAAAAACTATGAACTCAAATCTGACGCTGGTCTAAAACTTCGTTTTGGTGCGCCGGGATATAATGGGGCTGTTATTGGGGATTACACGCTTTCGTTGGGTTTTACAGAAGTGCAAACACCGAACTCATGCATGGAATGGAACGTCTCCAAACCGCTCGGTTTTGTATTGTCACTCACGGATAACGATTATGAAAAAACCCGTGACGTCTATCGCACACATGGATTACCCGCAGAATATACCTGCCCCCTAAATTTTACAATTTCAGGAATTTATGCACCCTTTGAATCCTACGATATTTCGAATGCAATTGCTCTCATATCCATCTACTCACAAGGGTTTGAGGGATTAGATCGCCGGTTTATGGTTGTGCCTATTGCGCCGTAACTATGACTACTAAGTTGACGATTGGCCAGATTATCAGGCCGGATAAAAGAGGAAATTTTATGCGACACCAGACGATTCTGACGGGCTGCATAAGCGTGCTATTTGCCATATTTTTGACCCTGTCATCTGTTGAGGCAGCGCAAAATACGCAAGTTCATCCAATCGGCTATTCTGAACAGGGGCGCTATTTTGCCTATGAAGAATACGGATTGGATGTCCAGACCGGCATGGCCTATTCCACAATATACATCACCGATCTTGTTCAGATTTCCCATGTTGTTGGCACCCCCATCACCTATGAAGCAAATATTGCAGAGCAATCACTCTTAAGCATTCGTGGGCAAGCACTCAGGGACGCGCAACTATTTTTGAATTCCATTCAGGTCTCCCAGCCAGCAGAAATTGTTATGATGATCGGGGATGGTCAACTGGATGTGGAAAAAACTGAACTGGAATTCGGCATTCCCATTCAAGGCACGAATGACCTAACCGGGCGCCGCATCGCCGGGCGTTATACGTTAAACCTTGAAATTTTCGAAACCGCAAGCACCATAAGGTGCGATCAATATTCAGAAATGCCCCCGTTGGGTTTTGCATTAAAGCTTTCTAATTTTGGCGCGGGAATAGAAATCTATCGAGACAAAGTCTTAGCCCGTTCACGGGATTGCCCCTTCCGTTATGAATTGACCGCAATTGTTCTACCCTATGGGGCCACGGATATTACAGATTCAGTGGGACTAATTTCGGTGGATGTCAACGGGCCGCAGGGAACAGCTCGGCACTTTTTGGCAATACCACTAGCCTTTGATATTGCGGGTAATAACTAGGAATTTATCAATTGCTAAATGAAAGTGAAACCATTCGCTATTCCCGTCATCTCATCCTGAAAGGCTTTGGTTCCTCCGCTCAATCCAAGTTAAAAAATTCTCGGGTTTTAATCATTGGGGCTGGGGGGCTGGGCAGTCCCGTCATTGCCTATTTGGCAGCGGCCGGGGTGGGCCATCTTACGATCATTGACGATGATCGGGTAGAATTGTCCAATTTACAGCGCCAAATCGTACATGGTCAAAACGATATTGGACACGAAAAAGCAATAAGCGGTGCTGAATTTGCTAGGGCAATAAATTCTGACATTAAGACGCCCCCCATTTGCAGGCGCGTAACCGATGAAAATTCCCAAAATCTAATGGCTCCACAGGATGTGATCATCGAAGGAACGGACCGTTTTTCAACCCGGGCCATGATCGCTATGAACAGCCAGATCGCTGGGCGTCCCCTTGTGAGTGGTGCTGTGTCAATGTTTGACGGCCAGTTGAGCGTTTTTGCTCCTCATTTGCTGGATGAGGCAGGGCTAGCGCACCCCAGCTTTTCCTGCCTTTACCCTGAAATACCGGATGATGACGACCTGCCGGCTTGCGAAATCAATGGAATATTGGGCGCAACAACCGGCATCATTGGTACATTGATGGCCATGGAAGCCATCAAGTTAATAACCGGAATTGGGGAGCCTCTCATCGGGCGCTTATTGCTCTATGACGGGCGGGCGGCGAGATTCACCGAATTGAAGTATGCGCGAAAATAAAACCCTGCCCGAATTTATCCGGACAGGGTGTGATTTAAACCATTTTAGCACACGTTAATCTTCGCCACGACCTTTGACGGGCTTAGAACGGGGTAGATTGACGTATTCCCTTATGCATCGGGGTGTTTAAACACCAGCGTTGCATTGGTGCCACCAAAGCCAAAGGAATTTGATAAAACAACGCCCAAATCAACATTGTCCATCCGCTTACGCACGATAGGCATGTCGGCAAATTCTGGGTCAATTTCAAAGATGTTTGCACTCTCACAGATAAATCGGTTGCGCATCATCAAAATTGAAAAGATTGACTCCCAAACCCCGGTTGCACCAAGGGAATGACCTGTGAGCGATTTTGTAGCGGGAATCGGCGGGCATTTGTGCTCATTGCCAAAAACTTCACGCAGGGCAGCAATTTCTTTGCTGTCTCCCACTGGAGTGGATGTGGCATGGGGATTGATATAATCAATTGGCGCTTTCACTGTTTCCATCGCCAAACGCATGCACCGAATGGCCCCTTCACCCGAG
>JAJRRG010000132.1 GCA_024279675.1 Alphaproteobacteria bacterium | reverse complement strand
GCCGGTTGAAATTACCGTTTTAATGGCAAATTTAGACGCGCCGGATCAAGTTGCGGCGGGGGCTGAATTTGAAGTGATCTGGACGGGGCCAAATGCGCAAAGCGACTACGTAACCATTGTTGAGGTGGGTGCGCGCGAAGGCTCCTACCTTGGTTATGGCTATACAGCAAATGGGTCGCCAGCAAAAGTGACGGCACCGGACGGTTTGGGAACATATGAATTACGTTATGTGCATGGGCCTTCTGACAAGACATTGGCGACGCGCGTAATCGAAGTTACAGCGATCTCTGGCACGCTCGAAGCGCCTGAAAGTGTGGCGGCGGGTTCTGAGTTTATTGTGAATTGGACGGGGCCTGACAATCAAAGTGATTTTATCACAATTGTTGAATTGGGTGCAGACGAGGGTGATTATAATTCCTACGCTTATACCCAAAATGGGGCAGAGGCTAAAATTACCGCGCCGGATTCAATCGGTACTTTTGAAATTCGATATGTGCTTAATCAATCGGATCGAACTCTTGTTAGTCGCACGATTGAAGTTACAGCGGTTTCAGCTACCCTCGACGCGCCTGAAAGCGTTGCGGCGGGTTCTAACTTTGTTGTGAACTGGACGGGGCCTGACAATCAAAGCGATTTCATTACGATTGTTGAAGTGGGTGCGGATGAGGGGGCCTATGTCTCCTATGCCTATACCAAAAATGGTGCGGAGGCTGAAATAACCGCGCCGGATTCAATCGGTACTTTTGAAATTCGATATGTGCTTAATCAGTCGGACAGAACCCTTGTCAGTCGTACGATTGAGGTTATTGAAGTTTTAGGCACATTGGACGCGCCAGAGAGTGCGCCCGCTGGGTCAGAAATTACTGTGAACTGGACTGGGCCTGACAACAGCAATGATTACATCACCATTGCAGAAGTTGGTGCTGAACCTGGGGATGATCTGGATTATACCCGGACACGTGAAGGCTCTCCGCTTAAGGTTACACTGCCAGATGGCATTGGCACCTATGAAATTCGCTATGTGATTTATTCCTCGGATCGGACCCTTGTTAGTCGCCCGATTGAAGTTAGCGCAGTTTCTGGCACGTTGGAGGTGGTAAATACCCCCGTTCCCGGTGGTAAGTTGATTGTGAACTGGACGGGCCCAGACAATGGCAATGACTATATTACCATTGCAGAAGCTGGGGCTCCCGCCGGGGAAGATATGGATTATGTGCGCACCAGAGATGGCGCGCAGGTTGTGTTGGACTTGCCGCGCGCACTTGGAAATTTTGAAGTGCGTTATGTGATCTATCAATCTGATCGAACATTGATCAGCTTGCCCATCACCATTGCACCGGCCAGTGCAACCCTGGCGGCAACCCAAACCATTGCACCGGGGGGCGTTGTTCAAGTGAAGTGGTCGGGGCCGGGCAACCGGAATGATTTCATTGAAATTGTACCTGCTGGATCGGACGCGGATGCGGCACCTATTACCGAGGTTCGGACAAGTCAGGGCTCTCCCCTTTCTTTGTTTGCACCGGGTTCTGCCGGGTTATACGAGGTGCGCTATAAAATGCGTGATACGGGCGAAGTGCTCGCTTCCTCTGATTTGAGTGTAGAATAGGAAAGAGAACCGATATGCGTGTTGCAAATCCTGTTTTAGGCGTTTCTGCCCCAAATTTTTCCCTGCCTTCTACGGGCGGGGGAATGGTTTCTTTGTCAGATATAATGGGTGAGAGGGGTGCGGTTATTGTCTTTATTTGCAATCATTGCCCCTATGTGAAAGCGATCACGGGGCGTTTGGTGTCAGATGCCGCCGCCTTGGCTGAGCAAGGTATTGGGTTTGCCGCGATTTGTTCCAATGATGCGGTGTCTCATCCGGGGGATTCGTTTGATAATATGGTTGTTTTTGCCAAGGAGAATGGGTTTAATTTCCCCTATTTGCATGACGAAAATCAAGACATTGCCCGCGCCTATGATGCCCAATGTACGCCCGATTTTTTTGGTCTTAGTGCGGATGGTTCCATTGAATATCGCGGGCGGATCGACAAGGGACGGATGAACCCGCTTCCCGCCGGGGCCAAGCGGGACTTGTTGTTGGCGATGGAGCAAATTGCGCAAACTGGCAAAGGCCCCGAAGAGCAAATTGCAACGGCTGGATGTTCGATTAAGTGGAAAGAATAGGCGCAGTTTTATCGATCCTGCGTTTTTTACCATCTTCACCTAGGGACACATAAACAAAGGTGGCCTGTGTGACCTTGACCCGGTCAAAGAACCTGTTGCGTCGTGACCATGCTTCAACAGAGATAGCAATTGACGTGTTGCCGATTTTTTTCAAATCGCAATAGACGCACAGCACATCGCCCACCTTCACCGGGGCAATAAAAGTCATGGCTTCCACTGCAACGGTTGCGACGCGCCCGCGCACGATTTCGGCGGCGGCGATGGCACCGGCAATATCAAGTTGGCTCATGACCCAACCGCCAAAAATATCCCCCGATGGATTTGTGTCGGCGGGCATCGCTAAGGCGCGGATTGTGAGCTTGCCGTGGGGCTCGGTGGTTGGTTTTGCATCACTCATTGATATTTCCTTTTGCACCCTCTGCTTCTTCAAACGCGAATTTTGGGCTGTCCCCGTCCGGATTGGGCCAACGCCCTGTTGCCTCTTCCCAATGTCGACGGCAAAGGGAGAGGTAAACATCCTTGCCAATGGCGACCTGATCACCCTTGATTAAAACATTGCCCTTTTCATCCATGCGTACAACCATCGTTGCCTTGGATCCGCATTCGCATATGGTGCGTACTTCGCGCAAAACATCCGCAATGGCCAATAGGGACTTTGATCCCTCAAATAGATTGCCTTGAAAATCTGTACGCAAGCCATAGGCCATGACGGGAAGTTTCAATCGGTCGGCGACGCGGGCCAGTTGCCAGACTTGTTCGTGGGTCAAAAATTGTGCCTCATCCACAAAAATGCAATGGATTGGACCCTCTTCACTGCGTTGTTTGATTTGCTCAAACAGGTCCAGCTTCTCGTCATAAAGACGGGCCGGGGCCGTGACGCCGATGCGTGAGGTAATGGAGCGTTTGTCCATTTCCGCGTATAGCGAGGAAGTATAGAGCAAGGTATGCATGCCGCGCTCATGGTAATTGTGCGAAGCTTGCAGGAGGATGGTTGATTTTCCCGCATTCATGGCGGCGTAAGAAAAGTAAAGCTTTGCCATTTTAGTTGATTCCATCCGCAAGGGTCATATGCAGTAGTTAGTTTCGCAGTGATGGGGCTATTTGAAAAGATCAATT
>JAJRRG010000131.1 GCA_024279675.1 Alphaproteobacteria bacterium | reverse complement strand
CGCTTGGCCATACGCAATCCTTCAAAAGCCTGGGGCGATGTAACTTCATGCACCAAATGCCGATCAATATAGAGCAAAGATGTACCATCCCCATTCTCTGTAACCAGATGATCATTCCATATTTTGTCATAAAGTGTTTTTGCGCTCATGGTATTATGGGTCTCTTGCCTGAAAATTGTACGATATGCGGGTTGTAATCCCAGCACCTTAACGGGTCAAGCATCCGCTGATCAATGCCCCATTATTCAAACTACTATAGCTCGCCCAAACTCACCACGACTTAGACTTGTCATAATTTCAGATGCAACGATGTTTCAAATCTTGCTTTCATTATCCTATATTATACCTTGGTGAGGCTTCAATATCTGTTTAGAGTTTTATTGCAGACATAAGTGATTCATTTAGGGGAAAAACAAATGGAACAGATTGTAAAAAGCGCCCAGCGTAAACTCGCAAGTTTTGAGCGCGAGCTATCCCGAATGGAAAGTGATCCCACAAGAATTCGCAGCACGCAATTTGGCCGCCTTATCGAGCGCATCGCTGAAGTCGAAAAAAAGCTAATCCCCGGCGATAACGCAATTGAGGGATATGCCCAAGTCTCTCAAGTGCTAGATCAGTTCAAAACTCGTATTGAAACCCTTAAACACCAAATGAATACACCGGCCCGGAAGACACCTCCCCAATCGCCAATTACACTCGCTTCATCCAGTCGGGATAAAGGTGCAAATTCCGCTCCACTAAGTTCCAGTCAACCAAGCCCAAGTCAACCAAGCCCAAGCCAGCCAAGTCCAAGCCAGCAACGTAAAATCAGCAGTCAAGTTTCAAAGGTAGAACGTGCCATCGCCTCCTTGTCGCGCTCGGTAGAAACGTTTCTGGCAGAACCCACGGTCACAGCAGAACGGCTGCAAAACATTGCAATTGCTAAACTTGAAGATTCCCGCGAAAAACTTGCTGACATCATACAGATTGCCCCCGATGCTGCAGCGTCGCTAAAAGATCAACTTGAGGCATTTGCAATCAAAATTAATGCGCGCACGGATGAACATGCCGACACCAATGCAGAAAAACAAATTGCAAAAGATCGCATTGATGTCATGCACGCCTCTGGGGAATATTCCGCCAAACAATTTGAAATACAAGCCCTACAAGGACAAGCTACCAAACTCGCCAACCTTAAAATGAAAAGTTACGCTTTCCTTGAAGCAACTGACCCCCCAGCGGTTATAGATCAAGTGATCTCATGGCCAAAAGTCTCAAAAGATTTTCTCACATATGCACGCGATACTATTGATGCGCTCTCTATCACCCCAAAAGCAAACTCGTTGGTATTGTTAGCGGGCGTGCTCGAAAAAGAGATCATCGCCGCAAACCAAAATCTCAAAGCACTTGAGAAAAATATGCAAAATGTGTTCGAGGCACATTTGCACTCAGTACTTGAATTTGCCCAAGAGTCCGAAAAAGAAGGTAGGTTTCATGTCTTTGGCTCCCCTAGCAACCAAGATAGCATACGTTCAATCGAAGCAGATATGCTTTGGGCAGATGCTTGGCTCAAATTTTATGGGGCTCTGCCCAACAGCTCGGATGCAAAACTTGCGCATCTAAAATCCATAGTGCAAGAAAATATTTCCCAGGTAGATGCGATTCAGGAAAACTTGCGCGATAAAATTGTCGCCAGCAATAGCCTTGGTCCCAACACCTATTCCGGCGCTGATCATGATGCTCTTATCTCACTGGCTGAGGCCGGATGGCGCACGGTGCACGCGAATGCGCCCATCAGTGAGATAAGAATTCTTGCTCAACAATGGACCCGCTTCACCGGCGAGCACTATAGCAAAACCCACCATCAGTTTGAAAAATATGACTACTCAACCCTTGATGCCTATGTGATTGAACAACCAATTGGCAATATATCCACATTCTGGCGTGTTGAACTACAAAAACGTCATATGGAACAGGACGCATTGATTTCAAACCCCGCCAGTCGGACCCGGCACGACCCAAAACCAAAGCAACAAATCCTGACAGAAAACCTGCAGAAAAACAGCGCAACAATTGACATAAACCCTATCCCTTGCTTGCCCGTTGCCATGGCCACAGACCAACACCAATGTCCCGCCGATCAAAACTAAGAACCGCGAGGGCAAAAAACACAAGCGCCACACCAAACAAGATCAGCATCCCCACGATTTGAATACCACTGGTAAATATTTCTGGGCTGGTATCAAAATGGGTAAACAGGAATAATGGTTTCAGCCCCTCAAGCGAGGGAAGGGAAAGAGCGAGTGTTTTACCAAAATAGCTCACCAGAATAACGATGGTCAACGCCATCGACGCCGCGCGTCGGCTTGGAAGGTAAGCACCAAAAAACAAGCCCATCATCAAAAAGGCCATAAGCAACGGCCAACTGCTCAAAATAGCAACAAAAAGCTGAAAAGAGGAAACCTCAGTTACAATCATCGTTTTGATGAATGCAAATACAGCGACACTCCCCAAAGCCGCAATAATAAGGATAAGCAGAATGGCCACGCTTAGTGCCAAAGCCTTCATGGCAATAATCTGCCAACGGGCCAAGGGCATCGATACCATCAATTCCAGTGTACCGCTCTCCTCCTCCCCAGCAAGGGTCGAAGAACTCGAAATCACAACGTATATGACCAGCATTATGGGAATAAACTGCACCACGGCCGAGGCCAAATACCCCTCAAGCGACCCCATATTCATGCCCATAGATTGGTAAATAGAAATCTGCCCGAGCACCGACATATATTCCGCCATTTGCGGATAAATGGCGATATACATAATGCCAAACAGTGCCAACCCGACACCCCAACCAACAATTGCTCCCCGGCGAGACGTCACCTCATGCGCAAATAAATTGTACATTACATTTTTCCCATATCAGCGTTTTGGACTTCCCCAGTATGCTGGGTTTCACCCGTATAAAGGGACATAAATATCTCATCCAGAGTAACGGGAAGAGTCTCTATTTCCTCAATACCGTAGGATGCCGCCTCCTGCATAATCTGGGGCATATTCTCGACAATTTCCAGCGTTACCCATTGATTGTTGCGTGCAATCTCACGCACCCCATCATGGGAAAATGCATCAATTGGCGGCGGTGCAGAAAAATGTATCCGTAAGCGTTTGAATTGTTGCTGAACCAAAGACTGCACGCTGTCAGTGCTGATCAAACGTCCCTCCCGCACGATGCCAACCCTGTCGCATACGGCCTGAACCTCGGGTAGGATGTGCGAAGAAAAAACAACGGTCCGACCCGAATTTTTCGCCTCCATCACCAATTCGCTGACCACATGTTGCATCAATGGATCAAGACCCGAAGTTGGTTCATCCAGTAGCAAAAGTTCCGGCTTACTCATAAAAGCCGCGATCAGGCCAATTTTTTGTTTATTGCCCCGGGAATAGGTTTTCATCTTTCTTAACGGGTCAAATTTCAACCGGTCATAAAGCTGATGACGAAAATCCAAATCAACTTTCGATCCGCGCAGGGACGCTGACATGTGCAAAAAGGCTTCCGCCGTCATATTGGAATAAAGATTAAATTCACCTGGTAAATACCCAACATTTTTACGAATTTTAACGCCCTGTTTTTGGCAATCCATACCAAATATCGAGGCTGTGCCCCGTGTCGGGCGCATCACATCCATAAGCACGCGAAGAGTCGTAGATTTTCCGGCACCATTGGGGCCCAAAAACCCGAATATTTCGCCCTTTTTCACTTCAAGATTGACATCTTCAATGCCACGGTGGGACCCGTAAAAAAAGCTTAAACCCTTGGTTTCAAGTATAATATCATCCATAATGTCACCATAATTTCACGGCACGTCAAAAACTGACAAGTTACACCTAACAGCTATCTCAATATGTGGGGGGTTTTTGGGTAAAATACAATGAGTTTTGGTCTTGCAAAGAACAAAACTATCATCTCCACAATAGCGACGTTATCATAAAACAAGCATCAATGTGAAGTTGATAGTGTCGCCGGACAGAGACAGGTCGGGCATTAGCGCGTAAAGAGCGAACCGCAATTCGTATTGCACCCTATTGGAGGCGCGAACGAAGCAAGTTTCCGCGAAATATCTAAACAATGCGGCAAGGCGGAGAAACTTTGAACACCGTGTACCAAGCGGCACAAGTGCCGTCGGCCAACAATTTGGCCGCTCCCGCGAAGCCGCGTGCAAAGCACGCTGGCGCGAGCGAAATAATGGTGCCGCATAGGTGATTTGAACACCTGACCCCCGCATTACGAATGCGATGCTCTACCAACTGAGCTAATGCGGCATATTAAATCATGACCTGTGGGAACCACCCCACTCCCAATAAATGCACACCTGACATGCTTATCTATAACTTCTAGCCTTCAAAACCCTAATACTTGAACTTTTATTCGCTCTTCTTTTCTTCTTTTACTTCCTCGGATACATCTGCACTGGAATCTTCTGGAACTTCCACATCCTCATGCTCCCCCTCCAAAACATCTCCGGCATCCATATTCGCGAAATCCTGGCGAAGAAAGCTCTGCATACTCAACCCTTGCCCAATAGGATCTTCGACTTGGGAGAGAACAGCACTCGTTGGAATTTTGAACTCAAACTTGTCCAGTTCCCCCGTCACAGGTGAAACCGGCGCCCATTCCTGAGCTGTGACCCCATCCGCAGTCCATACGGGATCGCGCGGGGCAGATACAGCCCGCGCTAACCATTGGCGCGCCTTGCCATGATCCGCCCCTTGTCCATCTTCCACCTGAGCCATCGCCACACAAACCGCCTGCGAAGGCGCTTCAGAAACATAAGGACTTAACATCGTGCGCGCCCTATCCCAATCCTTGGCCTGAATGGCAATTTGAGCCACAATAATTGCAGAATTTTGATCAGGTGGTGGCGTGGGAATAAGGTCGTCAAGCCGACTAAGCCGTTCCGTGGGGGAAATTCCCGGCTGAGCATTGGCATAAAGAAGCGCCACATGGGGATGATTATCGACCCGCCAAACCCGACGCAAAAGGGATGTAGCTTTGCGCAATTCACCTCGATTTGAATGCGCCCGAGCGGCAATAAGCACCGCGGGTACAAAATCAGGCAATAATTTAAGGGCAACACGGGCATTATCCAGAGCCTCAGGGGAAGCGCTCACCTCAAGGGAGCCCGCAATCGCGGTATGCAAAATCGCCAAACGCCGTTTCTTATTTTGTTTGGCCTCCCGCGTTGGTGTTGGTTCTGAATGCACCATTTTCAAGGCACCCGCCCAATCCTTGTTCCGGGTTAAATCCTCAAATATTGCTTTTCGAGCCCACAAAAGATCAGGCTCCAAGGAGTGGGCCTTTTGGGCAAAAGTTAAAGCGGCATCAACACGATTTTGCGCCTCCGCTTGTTCATAAAGACCTGAAAGCGCAGCCAAGGACGTTTTGGGATTGTCAATTAATTTACGATAATGCTCGCGCGCCATGCCCCAATGCCCAAGGGCCAGTTCCGCCCGCGCCTCAAGCAATTGTGCGGCGGCATTTTGTGGAAGCTTTCCCTGTGCCTCACGGGCCAATTGACGCGCCCTTGATGCATCACCCGCATGTAGTGCAATCAACGCGTCGGAAAGTGCATCAATACCGTTTATCTGTTTATTCCGCAGGGCGCGATTGCGAAAATAGCGCGGTGCAGAAAGTGTTTTAAGCAAAATTGTCCATAAAAGTATCGCAACAAAAATCACGGCAATCAGAGCCAAAACGCCGACCCCGATTCTGGGTTGCATAAGATAACCGGCCACCTCGATACTGATTGTTCCCGGAACCATTAACAACCAGGTAACCCCAAGAGTTATGGCAAACGAAAATAACAAATAACCAATCAAGCGGGTCATTGTGTGCCCCCGCTATTGGCAGATTCAGGGGATAATGTTTCGTCAGAAACGCGTCCATCCAAAGGTACAAGTTCCGCAGGTGCAAGTTCCACTGGCGCAAATGCGTTATCGATTGCGTCTTCGGGTAATGGAGCATCTTCAAGCAATATCTCAATCTCACGCAACAATAAAATCTGTACCTCAACATCCCCTAACTCTGCTTGCATGGGTTCTGGCAATTGACCAAGCCAATACCACGCATCCTCATAGTGCCCTTCACTCAAGGCATCCTGCAATTGATTAAGGGAATTATCGACTGGATGGCCATCCCGTTCCCCCGTCGTTCGTATGGCAAAAAGTGACTTTAAACTATTGCCGAACCGTTCAAGCCAATTGGCATCAGGGGCCCCCGGACGTGCCGCAAGCATTTTTGGCAATGCCGTATTAAACGCCTCAATCAATTCCTGTTGCGTATCTAGGCCCACCGGCGCCCTTAGCATTAACGCCTCAGAAACACCTATATCAGGCACATTTAGCAAATAGATTTCCAACAACTGATCAAAACTTTCCCCCGTTGCAACGGCCCGCTCCAACGCAAACGCCAAACCGGGTGTCACAACAGGAGAAGAATTATCAGACGGAATTGCCCCCCCTTGTAAACTTGGGGCCTGAAAACGCGTATCCAACTCCGCCAGGGCTGCAGAATTATCAATCAGATGTGTCGCCACATCATTCAACTGGCTTTGGTTGGCTTCAATTTGCCCGGTGTGTGCCAAAATATCCGCTTGCAAATTTTCAGTTCTTTCACCGATCAAATCTTGAATTTTTAGCGCCAAGTCGCCCTCTATTTGCGTCGAAATCTTGTCTTCCAGTGCACTTATTTCACTATGAATTTGCGCTAGGTCAGTGGCAAACCTTTCAGCGTCTGAACTTGAAGCACCCGCATCAATTGCATCAAACCGCTGGTTCAACATGTGAATTTCTTCATTCAATGCGCTGGGGTCAAATTCCACCGGAGAAACGGACTGAAGAGCCTGAATGTTGGCCAACAGGTCGTCCTGGCGCGCAATAATTGCGTTGCCCTTTTGTGCGAGGTCACTCTGTTGTTCCTCAAGATTGGACTGGATCGTCCCCAATCTTTCAATTTCACCGGTAAATTGATCCCTCAAAGAACTCACGCGCCCATTAAGAGCGTTGTACCCAACCAGCCCCTCACGGGTCTGTTCTTCACTCAATCCTACGCGCATGCCCAAATCATCAATCTGATCCTGCTGCTGTTGATCGCCCGGTTGCAGAGCTCCCGTGAGCAATACTGGAATGATTATCAACAGGGCCAATAACGCCCCCCCTATAGCCCCGGCAATAACTATTAAATAGTTCGAGGGGCTTTTTGCACCACGGGTTTCAACATCATCAAAAGGTGAAGACGAAACGTGCGCCCTCGCATGGCTGGAAACTTTCTCAGAAATTGGTGTGGCACCTTGGGTTTTGGTTGGCTTAACGTTTGATGTAGAATCCAGACTCGTGGCCGAAGAGGCAGTTGATGATGCACGCATTTCAGGCTTGGCCGCACTTGTAGGCTTCCGCCCAGTTTGACCGGATTGACTGTCACCAACGCCAGTGTGGGGTGTGGCCTGAACCGATTGTTCCGCTTTTGGCGTGGCTTTAATCTGCTTTGCCCCACCAGCTCGTGCGCCCCCCGGCTTTACCCGAGAGGATTTTGTTGGCTTTAAGTCCAATGTTGGAGGTTTTACTGGCCCACCCTTGGGTTCATCCATGGCTTAAATTCCTTTGGACATCAAATGCCCTGCCCGCATATTACAAACAAATTCAACTCAGTTTTTCTTACCCAAACAATAAAGCAATATCCGTCATTGCCTACTCATTAGGCCGCTTTGCAACATAAACATTTTTATACCCCTGTGCCAACAGGATAAGAGCGACGTTTTGCGACAGACAGAAAAAATTCATTGATTTTTCAACGGTCCAATCCCATCACTATCTTTAAGGGGTAAATTATGGCTTTCAGGTCTTGTCTCCCACGCGTTGCGATCGTTTTTATGGAAATATCATCTTCGTTGACATGATGCACCTGCGCTAATGTTTCACCTGCAATTTTTGCTTAAATAAGCGACAAGGGTGAACCCCGTGTTCCAATTCGTAAAAAAAATGTGCCTTATTGTCATCAGCGCCGGAGAGAATGTGCAATATACTTATGTCCCGTTTATTCGGGCAAACATATGACAGCCAAAACGCGATTTAATAAATATCGCTTTTCAGCACGCCCACATGTTCGTATGATTTAGTCGTAAGACTAGTCTGAAAAATCGAGCAAGCGCCCTGACCCATTCTTCTCAAAACATTTCATCCGTGCACAACGCCCCCACATGCACAATATTGGGTATTGAAAGCAGTTGTGATGAAACGGCGGCGGCAATTGTCCGGGCAGACAAAACCGGAAAAGCCACGATACTAAGCGATGTTGTGCGCTCCCAAATCGCAGAGCATAAGGATTTTGGAGGCGTCGTGCCAGAGCTGGCTGCCCGCGCCCATGTCGTCCATCTTGACCAGATCATTGCTAGAGCATGCACGAACGCATCCCACACTCTCAGCCAAGTTGATGCCATTGCAGTCACCGCAGGGCCGGGACTAATCGGAGGGGTTTTGGTTGGCCTCACCACAGCCAAAGCCCTTTGCGCCGCCCTTAACAAACCCCTCATAGGTATCAACCATCTTGAAGCCCACGCCCTGACCGCTCGTTTAACCAACAATATCCAATTCCCCTATCTCCTGCTTTTGGTTTCAGGGGGACATACCCAATTTATCGCCGTTACCGGGGTTGGAGAATATCAAATTTGGGGCACCACAATCGATGATGCTCTAGGTGAAGCCTTTGACAAAACTGCAAAAATGCTCGGCCTTGATTATCCCGGGGGCCCACAGGTTGAGCATCTTGCAAAAAATGGCGACAAAAACCGATTCAAATTTCCGCGCCCACTCCTCAATCGTCCCGGGCTGGACTTTTCATTTTCCGGGCTAAAAACCGCCGTTCGCCTTGCCGCTGAAAAAATTGCCCCGTTAAGCGAACAAGATGTGGCCGATATATGCGCCAGCTTTCAACACACAGTAACTATCATCCTTGCGAAGCGCTCAGCCAATGCCCTTGAGCGCTTTAAGCAAGAATTTTCACCACAAAACCCAACGCTTGTTGTTGCCGGCGGAGTCGCGGCAAACAAAGCCATCGCCAAAGCATTGGATAATGTTGCTATCCAAGCAAATGCTCGCCTCATCGTCCCCCCTCTAAACCTATGCACAGATAACGCGGCTATGGTGGCCTGGGCTGGCATTGAGCGGTTTCGGCTCGGCGCATTTGATGATTTTTCATGCCCCGCGCGGGCACGCTGGCCCCTTTCAGAACCAGACATGCATGTTCTAAATTCTAAATCTAAGTTCGAGAGCGCCCCATGAACAATTTTACAGTTATTGGTTCTGGGGCTTGGGGTACCGCGCTGGCTCAAATGCTTGCGCAACCAAGAACGACTGCAAATTATACAAATCCACAAATAAATCTTGTGTGTCGCGACAAAAATATCGCAAATGAAATCAATTCAACCCACACAAATTCAAAATATCTAGGCGCTCATCTTCTTGCAAAACAAATCATCGCGCACTCTGATTTAACATCCCTAAACGACGCGAATTTCATCATTCTTGCTTTGCCCGCACAGGCAACTAGAGACTTTCTTAAAACCATTCCCAATAGCTTAAAAAAGTCTATCCCGGTAATATTGACCGCAAAAGGATTTGAAGAGGATACCCTTGCCCTACAATCTCCAATTCTTTGTGAAGAATGGGAAAATGCAATTCCCGTTATACTTTCGGGCCCCAGTTTTGCTATTGATGTGGTGCAAAACAAACCCACCGCTGTGAGTTTGGCTTCGACCAACACCCAAACTTTGTCTGAACTCGCCCAACTCATTTCCAGCGATAGTTTTCGCCCCTACATTTCCAGCGACCCCAAAGGGGTACAACTTTGTGGTGGCCTAAAAAATGTCTATGCATTGGCCAGCGGCGCAATTGAAGGGGCAAAACTTGGTCTTTCCGCCCGTTCAGCTTTCATTGCACGAGCGCTCGCTGAAATGACCCAGTTAGTTGTCGCCCTTGGGGGCGATGCAAGCTCTGTCAGTGGACTGGCCGGAATTGGCGACCTAGCTTTAAGTTGCACTTCCGAACAATCCCGCAACTACCGCTTCGGAATCGAACTGGGAAAAGGCAAAAAAGTTCGCCAAATTTATGCATCCGGTCTTGGCCTTGCCGAGGGCGTAAGTACAGCGCCGGTTGCCTTGGCTCTTGCTGAAAAGGCCCATATTGATACTCCCCTGATCAAAGCCACCAATCATCTACTTGCAGGAAACATCAAGATTGTTAAACTCGTCGAAACACTGATGACCCGCCCCCTAAAAACTGAAGGATAAAAAATGCAATTCGTAATTATTGGCACAGATGCAAAAGACGCAGCTGAGTTAAGAGTCGCAACGCGTAGCGACCATCTGGACTATTGGAAGAACCAAGGGGAAATATTTTTAGCTGCCGGACCATTTCTTAATTCTAAAGAAAAACCCAACGGATCTATGATAATTATTGAAACCAGCGATTTGCCAAGCGCACAAAATCTGGCACAAAACGACCCCTACAATCTCAAAGGGGTCTTTCAATCCCACACTGTCCAACGCTGGAACTGGCTGTTCGGCAAACCTGAGGATAAATAAGTATGGCCTATTGGTTATTCAAATCAGAACCCAATACCTGGGGCTGGGACGATCAAGTCAAAAAAAACGCCCCTGAACAATGGGATGGCGTCCGAAATTATCAGGCGCGCAACAATATGCGTCAAATGAAGGTAGGTGAACTCAGATTTTTCTACCATTCCATAAAGGAAAAATCCGTGGTGGGCATCGTTAAAGTCGCCCTCGCCTGTCATCAAGACACAACAACCGATGATGAACGCTGGGAATGCGTTGATGTTGAGGCCGTAAAACCCTTTGTAACGCCTGTAACCCTAGATCAAATCAAAGTCGCGCCCGGACTGGAAAATATGATATTGGTCAAAAATTCGCGCCTTTCAGTGCAACCTGTAAGTGAGGAAGAATGGCAGATAATTTGCCAGATGGGTGGAATTGGCGCATAATAAAATACGGGACGGGCTTAAGAAAAAAACTCTTAACGCTCAACAAATCTATATGGGGGAACAAGCATGTTACATTTTGATGTAAATTGGCTGAGCATTTTTCTTGCAATGATCGCAAGTATGGCTTTGGGCATGATCTGGTATATGGGGCTTGCCAAACAATGGATGGCCGCTACTGGAAAAAAAGAAGATGAACTGATGGGTTCCGATGGGCGAAGCCCTTCCCCGTTTATTTTTGCCGCCATTGTTCAGTTTATTATGGCCTATTTCATCACAATTCTGACCCCTGTGTTGATGGACGGTGTGATAAATCCCACAAATGGCGCCCTGGTTGGCGCTCAGATGTGGTTTGCCTTTGTTATTACCTCAATGGTTCTTAACCATCGTTATCAGAACATGAGTTGGAAACTCACCCTAATTGATGGGGGATATTTGCTCGGCGTTATGGTTTTGCAAGGCATTATTATTGGGATATTTGGCCAAACTTAAAAACTAAAAACCGCTAAAAATCAGAGGCAATTCCCTTGACTTCCCAATCACCAAACCGGGCCGGGTCAAGGCCACCTCGCCCTTGTTGTTCTTTGTCAGCATCTTGTGTTGCCGCATCAATCTTATTTTGACGTGCCGCTGCTTCTTTTAGAGCATTCGCTGCGTTCTTTACACGCAACAATTCCCGCATGTCTTTTTTTCCAGAATTTGTATTATCTATCATAAATCAATGCGCCTTTTCAATATTCCAACCGGATAAACTCTGTTACAACTTGTTAAACATGAAACGGACGCGTATCCAAGTCACCTTCCCACTAGGTTACCTGCCCACTTAGTCCCCTGCCAACAAAGTCACCCCTCCTAATTAAGGCCCATTACCACACCCATGTCAGATCAAAATCAAAAAAAACCTCAAAAGAATTCCGCCCTGCAAGGTTTATTCATTCGCCAAAAGGCAGCCCATAACTTAGACAAAGTTTTGAACGGTTTCCCGTTTGAACCCTTGGGCAAACAAGACATCGAAGACCCGCGCGACCGAGCCTTAACCAATAAATTGGTCACCACGGCCCTGCGTCGTCACGGGCACCTCAACCACATATTAAAGGAGCTTTTAAATCGCGGCATGCCAAAGCGAAGCGGCCCGTTCGAGGCAATTCTTCGTATCGGCTTGGCGCAGCTTTTGTTTTTACCTGAATTGGGGGATCACAGCGCCATCCACCTCGCAGTTGAATCTGCAAAACGCGATAAACTCGCGGGCAGATTTGACAAAGTTCTCAATGGTGTTTTACGCCAAGCCCAACGCGATGCAAAAAAATGGCGTGCATTAGATAAAAAACTCCTCTTCCCTAACTGGCTTGCTAAAAACTGGGAAGCTGAATTTGGCCGCGCGGCGCTGGATAAGTTTGCGGACGCATTGCTAAATGGCGCGCCCCTTGATCTGACATTGAAACATAGTAATACCGACCTCATTGCTTCCCTAGGCGCAACACCTACGCTCCACGATTCAGTGCGCCTTTTCCAACGAGATAAACCAGTTAACAAACTACCAGGCTATGATGCTGGAGATTGGTGGGTACAAGACGTCGCGGCAACCCTGCCTGCAAATCTTTTCAATCTAAATCCTTCAAGCACAGTATTGGACATTTGCGCAGCGCCGGGGGGCAAAACCGCCCAATTAGTCAAAGCAGGCTACACGGTCACAGCAATCGACAATTCCCCCGGCCGACTTAAGATCATGAACGAAAATTTTAAACGGCTCAATTATTCTGTAAATTCCATTGAGGCCGATGCGATAAGTTTCACCCCAGACGAAAAATTTGACGGCGTTCTGGTCGATGCCCCCTGTACCGCGATCGGAACCTTTAGGCGTCACCCCGAAGTTATCTGGCATCGGGAAAAAAAGGATAGGGAGGGGCGCGTTTCCCTGCAAAGAAAAATTGTTTCAAATGCCGTTAATTGCCTCAAAAAGGACGGCATATTGGTTTTGTGTGTTTGCTCACTTCTAAAAGAAGAAAACGAAACCTTGGCAAAATGGATTACAGGTAATTTTCCACAGCTTAGTCCCCTGCCCATAAACGAAGATGAAATTGGAGGACTAAAAGGTGCTATCCAGCCCGAAGGATGGATGAAAACCCATCCTGCCCTGTCCATTCCAAAAGGAGTAGGGGGCGCATTAGACGGATTTTTTATTGCCCGCTGGCGCTTGCATTAAGGCCAATATCAAGTTCAGCTGGCACTCAGGCTTGTTGAAATGATAAAACTGCATTTAATACAAATAACCACAACGTCAGGAAAGTTACATTTTATAGTATGAACTGGTTTCAAGGCTGGCGCTCCGGCAACTATATTATTGATAGGATAATCACCTCCCCGGCCCTGCGCTGGACCTGGAGCGGCCTGTCTGATGTGGAATTTTCGGGCGCTTTAAGGGAATATCGACCAACCGATGTCGAAACTGTTCATGAAATGCGCGCCGGGCGTTATTTACTGGCTTCCAAATTAGTTGATACGGGTGGGGTTTCCCCCTTTGCTGGATATCAAGAACATGAACCTTGGCACAATGAACTCCACGGATTTTCCTGGTTGCGTCATTTCAATGAAGCCCATAACGCTCAAGATCGCGAATTTGCCCGTACCTTGGTACTTGATTGGATTGGCCGAAATTCAGAATTCAATGCCAACACTTGGGGTTTAGCCCTCAGCGCTCAGCGGGTCATGAACTGGTTACGCCATTTTACATTGTTAAGTGAGGGGGCAACCCGCGAGCAAATCAAAATAATATCACGCTCCATCTCCATGCAAACCCAAGCTGGCAAACTGCGTGCACGTTATTCCTCAGAGCGATTTGAAGAATTAATGGCCACAATACTGCCAGTTGCTGTCTCCCTGTGCGATGGAAGCGATTTGTCACAAACGGCCCAATTAACACAGAAACTATGTAAATTGCTCAAGTGGCAACTGGACGAGGACGGGTTTTACCGGAACCGAAATCCTCAAACGCAACTTATATTGCTCGAAGAACTCGTTTCACTCCGGTTGACCCTGTCTCAACTCTCCTCAGAACTCGTGCATGATATAGGCGTTCTCATTGACAAGATGCACCTTGCGTTGGATTCAGTGACCCTAACGACCGGCGAGCCCGCATATTTTAATGGATGCGGACAATTGCCCACAGAACTCGTCTTTGCCATCCAGACTCAAGGTAAACATCGCCGCTCATCCAACACCAGTGTATCAGGTTATGGCGTCATTGAATTGGGCGAAAGCATGCTTGTTTTGGATGAAGGGCGTGTGCCCCTTGCCCCTTTTGCAACAAATGCCCATGCCAGCGCGTTGGCGGTAGAATTTTCCTCCGGTCGGGATTTAATCTTTGGATCCTGTGGCCCGGCCCCCGAGGAATTCAAGGAATCAAAGGATCTGTTTCGCCAGGGTTCCGCCCATTCGGGGCCAACAATAAATAACAGCTCCGCCGCGAGGTTTTCCAACAGCTCAATTTTACTTTCCCATGGGGACAATCCTTTTATGCAGGTGGGCACGACCGAACCTGAAATTGTCGCTCGGACCGGCGCCTTTCGCTCCCGCTTTGGTGTGGAAATAGAGCGACGCGTAACATTATTAAGCGATGGCAATACGCTGGTTGGTCAGGACCGTCTGATTGTTCCGGGGGAGCGCCGTAAATTTTCTGGCACGCTCACCCAAAGATTTCATCTTGCACCGGGCACTTCAACCCAACGCTCAAGTTCTGAACAAATGATTTCCATCCATCTGCAATCCGGTGCTATTTGGTCATTTCTTTGGGAAGGCGCCGATGCACACGTTGAAGAAAGTATGCGCCAATCTGCCCATATTGGCTTTTACCGAACCGAACAAATTGTCCTAGAAGTGGAAGTTGGGCGCGACATCGATATTTCATGGATATTTACCCGCCAATAACCCGCGGATCTTATCCATTTAGAATTTTCTGTAACAAACAAATTCAACAATTTTTGTGCTTTTATCTACACAATAGAACCAAAAATTTGCCCAGTGCAAAAAACAACTGGCGCAAATTGAACGAATTGAATATGTCCTGAGCGTAGACCAAAAGCATGTCCCCTGAAAAGTACGCCCCGCGCCTACCGCAGAGCGAATACCAATATTGGGACAAAACATGTGAGAGTAAGCAGCCCACCCACGTGAGGCCTAATAATGATGTAGCATGCTAATTGAATACGAATAAACGCAACATGCTTTAGAGTGTTTTTCAAAACGAATGGACGCATCCCCGTGAAAAATTCCAATTCCCAGAAATCTAAAATCCGCCGCGCACTTATTTCTGTTTCTGACAAATCAGGCCTTGAGGATTTTGCTCAAGTCCTGGTGACACGGGGAATAGAAATTGTATCGACAGGCGGCACAGCAAAGCTGTTAAGTTCAAAAAACATTCCCGTTATCGACATCACAGAACTGACGGGCTTCCCTGAAATGATGGACGGTCGTGTTAAGACCCTTCACCCCAAAGTACACGGGGGAATTCTTGGGGTGCGCGATAATGAAAACCACAAAAGTTCTATGCGTATCCATCAAATTCCTCAGATTGATCTAATTGTAGTCAATCTTTATCCCTTTGAGAAAACTGTTGCCACTGACGCAAAATATAATGAGGCCATTGAAAACATCGATATAGGTGGTCCTGCAATGATCCGCTCAGCGGCGAAAAACCACCGGGACGTCACAATTGTTGTTGATCCGGATGATTATAAAGCCGTTGGCAGTCAAATCAGCGAAACAGGCGAAGTTAGTGCGGACACACGTCAAAAATTAGCGGCCAAAGCCTTCGCGCGCACGGCAGCCTATGATGCGGCAATCGCAAATTGGTTCGCCAAAACCCTCGATTATCCTGAGGTCAAATGGCGCTCCCACCCCGGCGAATTACGCCAAGTCCTGCGCTATGGGGAAAACCCGCATCAATGGGCCGCTTTCTATCAAGATCACAACCCATCCCCCGGGGTTGCCACCGCAAAACAAATTCAGGGCAAAGAACTTTCCTACAATAACATCAACGATACTGATGCGGCCTTCGCATTGGTATCAGAATTTGACCCAAAACAAACTGCAGCTGTCACAATAATCAAGCACGCTAACCCCTGCGGTGTTGGCCTTGGGGACACACTGCCAGAGGCCTATGACAAGGCCTTGCGCTGCGACCCCGTAAGCGCTTTTGGTGGGGTCATCGCCCTAAATGGTGAAATTTCTAAATCTATGGCTGAAAAAATAATTGAGGTATTTACTGAGGTTATCATTGCCCCCGGCGCGACCCCCGAGGCTCTTGCGGTCTTTGAAAAAAAGAAAAATCTGCGCCTTCTTATTACTAAAGGATTAGGGGATGTTAAAAAAGACGTTCTTGACGTGACGTCCGTCACCGGCGGTACATTAGTGCAGTCCAGAGACAACAAAAATATCAACGATTGTGACTTAAAGGTCGTCACCAAACGCAGCCCAAGTGACAATGAAATGGCAGACCTGCGTCTTGCGGCCATTATTGCAAAGCACGTTAAATCAAACGCCATTGTCTTTGTCAAAGACGGGGCAAGCGTTGGCGTGGGCGCCGGGCAGATGAGCCGCATTGATTCAACCCACATTGCGGTACGTAAGTCAAAAGATGCGGCCAAACACGCTGGGGAAAAAACGCCCCTAAGCGAAGGCGCAGTCCTAGCCTCAGATGCATTCTTCCCATTTGCTGATGGCCTTGTCGCTGGTATTAAAGCTGGTGTTACAGCTTTTATCCAGCCCGGCGGCTCAATCCGTGATGATGAGGTTATCGCCGCCGCTGACAAGGCTGGCATCGCCATGGTTTTCACCGGAATGCGTCATTTCAAACACTAAGTCATGTCAAACAGGTCAGTAGAATCTAATCATTTTTTGGCCTTAACCCAGAACAAACCAATTGCCCCAAGAATAAGCAAAACCACAATTGGCGTTAGACCAATACGCTGATTTTGGGTGATCGCAGTGACCAATGCGATGGCCCACGGGGCAATAAATGAGGTTGCCTTACCCGTAAGCGCATAGAGGCCAAAAGCCTGTGTCGCATCTTTTTTGTCCACTTGATCGATCAACAATGTTCTTGATGATGCCTGCAAAGATCCCCCCGCAGCACCAATCAACGCACCTGCCATATAAAACACATTAACCGGCGTACTTGCTGAGGTGATCGGGATAACAAAAAGTGTAAATTCCTGGCTTGTTGAAATCATCAACGAACAGGCCGCCACCAGAAGCCAACATGAAATAAAGACGATGGGGCGCGGGCCAAATTTCGCATCCAACCTGCCCCCGACAAAGGCACCAATGGCCCCGGTTGTCGCCGCTAAAATTCCAAATATACCAACCTGCATAATCGATAGGCCAAGAACGGTTGCCGCATAAATTCCCCCAAACGCATAAAGCGCATTTAGTCCATCACGATAAAGCATTGAGGAAAGTAAAAAAGCTGAAAGCGAAGATTGTTCGGGGAGGCCCTTAATGGTTGCCCACAGATTTGAAAGTCCCTCAGAAACCTTCGCGCCTGTTCCAGCAATTACGCCCCGGTCCGGGGTAAACAAAAATAGCGGAATAATAAAAATTAAATACCAGATTGCGGAAAAGGGTCCCGCCGCACGGTCCCCCTCATGGGTGGCCGGATCAAGACCCAATATGGGCGTAAATCCAAGCAACGTTTTCCCCGTTTCAGCATTTGCCGACATAAAGCCAAGAACAACAATGAGCGCAATAACCCCCCCCACATAACCAAGTGCCCAACCGGAACCAGACAGCTTGCCCATCTGCTCACGTGGCACAAGGCCCGGCATCATCGCATTGGTAAATACCCCGGCGAACTCAATGCCAATCAGGGCTACAATGAATGCGCCAAGGGTCAGCATTATAGTGTTGGCGGTGCCAATATCCGCCGGAACCGCCCAATACAGCGCCGCCGCACCCAAAACAGCCAACAACGAAAAGGCAGCGATCCATGGTTTCCTTGGGCCAGAAAGATCAGCAATTGAACCCAGTATCGGAGCCAATATGGCAATACATATGCCAGCAATGGCCGTAGCATTTCCCCACATAATCTGACCATCAACGGCATTGGGCGCAACAAACGCCACAAAATAGGGGCCAAATATAAATGTAATTATAACCGTAAAAAACGGCTGAGCCGCCCAGTCAAAAAACATCCACGAAATCACACCACGTTTG
>JAJRRG010000130.1 GCA_024279675.1 Alphaproteobacteria bacterium | reverse complement strand
CGTTTCGTATTCAAATCTATTGGCTGAATAAATGACATAGAAGGCAATGGGTAAATCAATAATGGCGTAAACTGAAACAGTGGGAGGCATCCCCTCCATAATCGAGACTTCAATATCCCTGTCACCGGTGTAGATATATGCGTTTGCATCAGTTTTGATAAATTGGGCGAAAGCGTTTGAACTAAAAAGCAACACCCCAATGCAACTTGCGATTACAGCTTGAACGACTTTGGAATATTTCATTTTGGATTCCTTACTTGATTCTATTAATAAACCCGATAGGAACTCACTGCGTTAGAAAGCAAGCGATCGATCTGGGGTGCGCTTTGGTCATAGCGCACGCAATAGGATGAGAAATTGGCATCGCGACACAGGTTCACCGAAATGTCCCCTTGAACCGTCACTGAGGCGATTGTGTTGTCAAAATTGGTAAGCGCCAAATCGCGGATGGTTGATCCCGCAGGCAGGCAAATGGCCGTGCCCGAGTAATTCTCGCCGGAAAACAGACAGATTTCACCGTCTTCATCTTCTGCAAGGCTTGCCTTAATACTAAAGAAGGGGGTTCTGGCTTCCCGACCAAAGCTAAGTTTATCGATCGAGAGCCAGCCTTGTGTGTTCGCAATTCTGCACCATCTGCTAGAACAGCGGGCAATTACAACGGCTTCCCCCTGATTAAGGGTAAGAGATGTCTCAGGATATTGGCTTCCAGGGCCAGAATTAAGTGTCGTATCCGCAAGAACCCAAGCGGCGTTTCCCACCTCATTGGCGGAAGCGGGAAAAGAAAATCCCAATAAGGTGCCAATAATAGCAAGGGGAATGATAATTTTTTCCATAAACGCGGTGATCATGTTGGGTACTCCACAAGAGGGATGAACAAATGGTTAATTTTTGGGTCAGGACCCTAAATGTAACCTGCTCTGCCCTGCGCGCCAAGTGTAAATCGGTTTTGTAAAATTAAAACTTTTTTAATCCGGGGAAAGCTTTTTGGTTGAGAATCAAAAAAGGGCACTTTCATCAAGTGCCCTTTGGTGTGTTTTCACAAATAAATCGTCTGGGTTACCGGCGAAAAATTAGCGCCAAGTGCGATAGGCGGTAATTCTATTGTTGATGGAACCCGGTAGGCGCGCAATGTTTGAGCCATAACCGTAGCAAGCGCCAGTATTGTTGGAATTTTCACAGACATGCACACGCGCACCAAGATAGACCTTGATGGATGAGATGTTATTATTCCAAAACCCTCTTAGGCGGTTGTCTTCTTCACCGGCGGCGACACAATAACTCTGGCCACGATAATTGGTCTTTTCATAAAAGCATACGCGGGGCCCACGAACGCGTGGGGCCTGAGGTGGGGTGTTGTTGTTGCCAAATGTAATGGTTACATTGGGACCGCCGGAACCAAAGGTCAGACCAAAGTTAATCGAACCATTATTGTTGTTTTGATTATAGTTGTTGGGGGATTGCAGATAATTGCCAGATACCCAACCGTCAGGGCCATTATGCTGGATATAGCACCAGCCTGCATTACACTCGGTAACCTCAACATTTTCACCCCGGTGCAGGGCATCAACCCGATTATAGGAGGTGCTGGGGCCGGTGCGTACGTTGACCTGGCTTTTTGCGACGGCGGGTACAGCCATGGCTGCAAAGGTTGAGGCCACAAGGGCCAATGTGGCGGTAGCAAGTGTTAGAGCGATTTTATTGGTTTTCATGATTGATATTCCTTTAGTGTGGAGTGGTCTAAAATTTTGGTTTAATTTTATTGCCTGTGATTGTGAGTAAAACAAATCTGATATGAACGATTGCTGAACGATCTATTAAGCTCAGCAATCGCTTGTAATGTATAGTGTTTGCGGCCTAATTGGCAAACGTGGTGTAGCCAAGTTGAATGGTGTTGCCAGCATATCCGTTTAACCGGAATTGGGAAATATGCCCCAGATTGGTTTTTACGCAAACATATGAGCCAACGGGCAAGGACCAAAGGGGAATTCTGGCTGAGGAAAACCCGGCAACAGAACATCCCGAAGCCCCACGATTGCTGCCATTTCCAAAGGCCAAAGTTGCGCCATTAACGGGGGCCAGATATTTTTCAGCCGGGGAGGCAATCTGATACCAGATGTCCGCGCCCCTGCCGGCGTTATAGTCCCCATTATCAAGGTCGCCGCGATAGCCTTCCTGTAGGTTCATGGGGCCAGATGATAAAGTCACTGGAGCCGCTGGCGGCGTAATAGAAGTTCCGCTGAAAATCTGCATGGATGAGGCCTGATTATCAATAAAAGGCTCTAAGGTATCGGCGGAACTAGAATAGGTGATGCAACGGCCACCAAGGTTTGCGTTTTGGCACATTGTCACTTCAGCATTTCCATATATTTCAAGCGAGGAAATCTGGTCGTTGAAGGTGCCATTCAGGGTCATGTTGGTGCTTGTTTCCTGACATAATTCATCACCGCCTTGTCGCACCAGCGTGTAAACGCATACAACACCATTTGCCGAAACGGGGGTGGGTGTTGGCAAAGGTGCAGGCTCTGACGTTGATGCCGGGATTGTTGGTACAATTGGTGCACCTGATGGTGCGCTTGGATTCCCGTCGCCGCAAGCAATGGAGAATGAGGGGCCAGTTGCGCCAAGTACAAGCCCAAAGTTACATGCGGGTGTTACGCCGGGGTTCGGCGGTGTGGGTGTGGGTGGGGTGATGGGGGGTGGTGTCGGGGCTGGCGCTTGCAAATAATTGGCGCTGACCCAGCCATCGGGGCCATTATGTTCAATGCGGCACCAACCATTGGAAACACATTCAGTTACTTCAACCGCTTCCCCGGTGCGCAAAACATCCAGCACGTTAAAGTCGGTTCCGGGACCTGAGCGGATATTCAGGGTGGTCGTGGCACTGGCAGGAACGGCTAAAACTGCGCTGGATGAAGCCAGTATGCCAATGACAGCAAGTGCTGAGGTTCTGATTTTTCTGGATATGCTCATGATGAAATATGTTCCCCTTTAATAATGTCGCTTGTGATCTAATATTTATATGCCAAGGCTATTATATGGCGGCTGAACCCAAACTGAATGGATTGTTCAAGTTTTAGTATAACCCGCGATTTTGAATTACTGTTTTATTCTTCATATAAATATACTTTCGCCACGAAAGAGCTTGATTGCTGGCATAGGAGGTGTTGCATCAGTGGGACTTGAGTGAATTTGTGTCATCTGATCTAATAGAATATATAATTTATAGCATTCGGTTTTGGGATAAATATCCTTTGGAGAGATATCATGGGCGTTCAATTTAATAGAATCACTAAATTTAGTAAAACACTACTGCTTGGTGGCTTGATGGCCGTTGCGGGACCTTTGATGGTCTCCCAAGGGATGGCTCAAGAGCGCGTGATGATTGTTATGGATGGCTCTGGCTCCATGTGGGGGCAGATTGATGGGGTGCCAAAGCTCACGATTGCCCGGGAGACATTACGGGATGTTTTGCCCGGTGTTCCCGCAACAACCGAATTGGGACTGATTGCCTACGGTCACCGGGAAAAAGGGAGCTGTTCCGATATTGAGCTTGTGGTTCCGGCCGCACTTGATACTGCATCTCAGATTGCTGATGCGGTAGATAGTATGCGCTTTTTGGGGAAAACCCCGCTTAGCGCTGCTGTGCAATTTGCCGCTGAGGAATTACGTTATACCGAAGATAAAGCCACGGTGATTTTAATTACCGATGGCATCGAAACCTGTTCTGCCGATCCTTGTGCATTAGGCAATCTTCTTGAATCTCAGGGTGTAGATTTTACGGCCCATGTGGTGGGCTTTGGCCTTTCCGCCGAGGAGGGGCGTCAGGTCGCTTGTTTGGCTGAAAATACCGGAGGTCAATTCTTCTCTGCTGATGACGGCGAAGGCCTGGTCATCGCATTAAACAAAGTTGTGGTTGCTCTTCCTGCCGAGGTGACTTTTGGTGCCGTGGATCAGGATGGCAATCAGGTGGTTGATGTGGCGCTAAACTGGATTGTGCAAACAAGCGGCGGCGAGACAGTGGCTCAAATGGATGGGGCTGACACATTAACTGAGGCAATTGACGCCGGAAATTTCATGGTGCTTGTTTCTGGGCCTGATATTTCAGGGGGCACCGAATTCAGTTTAAGCGAAGGCTACCAAAGCCAGATTATTGAAGTGCCGGTTGAAATTACCGTTTTAATGGCAAATTTAGACGCGCCGGATCAAGTTGCGGCGGGGGCTGAATTTGAAGTGATCTGGACGGGGCCAAATGCGCAAAGCGACTACGTAACCATTGTT
>JAJRRG010000129.1 GCA_024279675.1 Alphaproteobacteria bacterium | reverse complement strand
TGGCCGGGCGACGGTATTTTTAGCCGCCGAAATGGATGAAGCCCTTGAAATTGCTGATCGGATTGTGGTGATGAACGACCACACAATTGTTGGCGACCATCGAAATGAGAATATTGATACCCGTCTTGTGTTGGCCCAAGTAGCTGGCAATCAAGTAGCTGGCAATCAAGTAGCCGGTAATCAAGATGCTGGCAATCAAGGTGTGGGCGCGAATAAAGGGAATAAAACCCAAACTCAAACAATAAGTGATGCTGAACATGTCATCTAATGCCACGCCGAATGAAACTAATACCGTCACACCCCATAAGAGGCACAAAAGAACGCCTGTAGAGCTTGCTATCCGCTATGGTTTTTTAGCCCTGATGGCGGGTCTGTTGATATTCTTTTCCAACGTTGCCGAAGGATTTGCCAGCCCATTTAGTGCGGTTTTCATATTCCAATCTGTGGCGATAACCGGGATTTTAGCCCTTGGGGTCACGGCCACATTGGTTGTCGACGGATTTGACCTTTCCATCGGCTCCACCGCAACCTCCGCGCTGATGCTATCGGCCTATGTCATGGTCGTTCTTGAACAGAGCGCCTTTGTTGCAGTTGTTGCCTGTTTGGTGATGGGCGCTCTTGTGGGGTTGGTCAATGGTTTGTTGATTGTTAAAATGCGGGTGCCGGACCTGTTGGCAACCCTTGGTATGATGTTCCTGCTCATTGGTTTGCAACGTATCCCCACGGAGGGGCGTTCGATTTCTACTGGCATGGTTATGCCCGATGGCCGCGTTACCGAGGGCGTATTTGCACCAGAGTTTTTGGCGCTGGGCCGTCACCGGTTTGACTTTTTCATTGATAATCTAATCCCAGTATCAGTCATTGTTTTGCTAGTCATTGGGTTTCTTGTTTGGGTCTTTATGGAGCTGACCCGCCATGGCAGGCTCATGTATGCCATCGGCTCAAACGAACGTGCGGCAAGTTTGGCCGGCACCAATGTTAATCGTTATAAAATTCTGGCCTACATGATTTCCGGGGTTCTGGCCTCAGTGGGCGGCATTTTGCTGGCGGCGCGTCTTGGCCGTGGTGACATTGCCTCTGGGAACAATTTGTTACTTGATTCCGTAGCGGCGGCGCTTATTGGGTTTGCAGTTTTGGGCGCAGCCAAGCCAAACGCGTTTGGTACCATTATTGGCGCATTATTCATCGGCATTTTATTGCAGGGGCTCACCATGATGAACGCACCATATTACACTCAGGATTTTGTTAAGGGCGCCGTTCTTGTCGTTGCGCTTGTCTTTACGTTTGCCTTGTCCAGACGAGGCGGGGCCCATTGATTTTACGACGACTATAACCACCAAAGGGAGACTATTTATGAAACTAACACGTAGAATATTTATGAAACTCACCACCAGTGCGATCGCTTTGACCGCTGGTCTAAGCACAGCATTTGCTGGCGAAATGCCTGCCCCATTTGACAATCCGGGTGAAGTGAAAATCGCGCTTGTGCGTTATCTATCAACGGGTGATTTTTTCCAGGCCTATTTGTCTGGCGTTGAATCACAAGCCGCAGCCATCGGTGTTGATCTTCGGATTTTTGACTCACGTCAAGATGCCGCCTTGCAAGCGGATATGGTTGATCAGGCGATTGCCATCGGTGTTGATGGTATCATCGTTCAGCACGGTCTGACAGAATCCATGCAGGACGCTGTTCAGCGTGCGCTGGATGCGGGTATTAAAGTTGTCGCATTTGACGTAAATGTTGAAAATGACGCGGTGCCACAGGTTGAGCAATCTGATTATTTGCTTGGCAAATTGGCTCTGGAGCAAGCTATTATTGATAATGGCGACACTTGGAAAGCGGGCTATGTCTATGTAGCAGGCATTGCCCCGCTCGATCGTCGCGATGTTGCTTGGCAGGATGTAAAAACTGCAAATCCAGGCATTGAAGAACTCGCTATGTTCGGCACACTTGATAATCCAATTGCTAACTCAGTGGCCAACCAAGCGCGTTCCGTGTTGCAAGCAAATCCAGAAATCACTGTGATGTTTGCGCCCTATGATGAGTTCGCAAAAGGCGTAAAAATCGCTGTGGACGAAGCAGGCATGACCGATCAAGTTGATATCTATTCAGCTGACGTTTCAACCGCTGACATTTCTGCCATGCGCGAGCCGGGCAGTGCTTGGGCGGCAACAGTTGCAACCAACCCAGCTGTTGTTGGCGAAGTTTCTGTTCGCACCCTTGCGATGTTGCTTGCGGGCGAAGATCCTGGCCACAATGTTGTTGTGCCACCAACTCTTATCACTCAGGCCTTCCTGAATGATAATGACATCAAAAACATGAGTGATTTGAGCGCCAACATGCCTCAGTTTGCCCATGCGGATGTTTCGGTTCCAGCTTGGATGCCTTTGCCAAGTCGGTAGGACTAACGCATGAATAGATTGTAAGATTGAAACTGCGGGGGAGAAATTCTCCGCAGTTTTTTTATTGACGCTGATGCCGCTGTTACCCTAGGGAGATTAGAGGACAATTTAGGGTTGGGAGCATCAGATGTTGATTGCGCAGATAAGTGATTTACATATTGTGGAAAAGGGACACAAGACGCTAGGTGTCGCGCCCATGGATGAGAAGCTCAACCAATGCATTTCCCATATCAATCAGTTTCACCCCGCCCCTGATCTGGTGTTGGTGAGTGGTGACGTTACCAATAATTTCACCCTGCCAGAGACTGAGTACGCCGCTCAATTACTCAACCAATTGCAATGTCCCTATTATGTTATTCCGGGAAATCACGACAAGCGAGAACATTTGCTTGAGGTGTTTGGCGAAAAATCCTGCCCTGCCAATTCGGATGGCAAAATGGGCAGCATGATCAATTATGTGCTCGAAGATCATCCCGTTCGTTTGATCGGCGTCGATTCTACCATGCCAAAAACTGTGGGCGGACATATGTGCGCCCAACGTTTGCACTGGCTTGATACGCAATTGGCCAAAGAGTTACAAAAGCCCACCATCATATTCATGCACCATCCACCAATAAAGGTTGGTGTTTTAGAGGCGAATTTCGACGGGTTTGTCGGTGCTGATGAGTTGGGCGAGATTGTTGCCAAATATTCCAACATTGAACGGATTATATGCGGGCATATTCACCTGCCCACGCACACCAAATGGAACGGCACAATTGTAAGCACAGCACCGAGCATGGGCATGCGATTGGGCCTTGACCTTACGATGACAAAACCAAGTGAGTTTTTCCTTGATGCGCCGGGTTATCAACTTCACCATCTGACCGAACACGGGGATTTGGTGACGCACACTATTTATGTCAATGACGCAGAGGGGCCGTTCTCGTTCGGATAGGGCGTATTTCGTAAAGCCCCTAGGGGCTCATAAAGACGTCATAGCGCGTGGATTTGCCAATTATCTGGTGTGAAGGCTTGGGCAGTCCCAGCATTGGAGGGGCTTTTTGTGGCCATTTGAGCACCACGCGATTGCGCGCGTGTTTGAGGGCAATCGCCATCAGATCCGCCGCATCCGCATCGGTGCCTACAATTTCCCGCACCAGACGCAGTTCCTTTTTCACAAGTGCCGAGTTTTTGCGGGGTGGGTGCATGGGGTCAACCAGAATAATTTCAGGACTAAGTTCAGAAAGTAAATCCTTGGCGTCCCCCAGCAAAACATCCATACGCCCAATGATTTGTGCCAATTCCTCCCCCGCATCACGCGCGCGGGCCAAACCATCCCTAAGCAAAGCATGCATTTGAGGGGAGCGCTCAATAAGCGTCACCTTCGCCCCAAGGGAGGCGAGCAAAAATCCATCGCGCCCAAGCCCCGCAGTGGCGTCGATCACATGGGGATTGTTCCCGCCCCTCATGCCAACGGCCTTAGGAAGTGCTTGCCCGCGCCCACCACCATATTGCAGGCGATGACCAACGCGTCCCCCAACAAAGTCAATTCTGAGTGTGTCCAATGTTCATCTCGTTTGGATGCCAGCATGCTATGCAGTAAAAGCTTGGCGGTGTGTCCCTATTTATGCGAACTATGAATATCACTGATTATATCTTTAAGCATGGAAAATATCTCTCGCGATGCACATTTTGAGCATAATACAAAATTTCGTTGATACCGTGATAAAAGGCGCCAAACTGTCAGTGGTGCAAGAGAGACTAAGCGGTTGGCTGGGGAACCTGGATTCGAACCAGGACTGACGGAGTCAGAGTCCGTAGGTCTACCGTTAACCTATTCCCCAAAAGCCTTGCATATTAACTCCTGAAACTCAGGATGTTCTACGCATTTCTTGGTGTAGGCGCATTTCTTATCCCCGCTTTATACAGATTGCAAGATGTCTATTTAAAGTCAGCTCATTCCATGGCGCAATTTTTGCTTTGCCAAACATGACTTCTTGGCCTAACCTTGTTTCTAACAATCTATAGCGCTGCCTTGGGCGCTGTCCGCCTTGTCTTTTTATTCAGACGGATTTGCCGACCGGGGAGCCGAAGTGAGGTAATGTGACCGACGAAAATCGGTCCGCTGTTGCGCCATCACCCCAAAGTGGTGCGCAAAACCGGCAACAGGGTACAAATGTGCCTGATGCTAGCCCGAACGATGCCAGCAATGGCGCTGCCAAGAGTGGTGGTGTCAAGGGTGGCAGTGCCGCAAGTGGCAAAAGTTCAGGTCCTCGTCGAAAGGCGAAACGGCGGACAAATAATTCCAGCAGAACAAATGTGCCTCGGCGCAAGGCACCACTTTATGCTGCGTTGGATTTAGGCACCAATAATTGCCGCTTGTTGATCGTACGGCGCGAGGACAAGGGCTATCGTGTAGTGGATGGTTTTACCCGGATTGTTCGACTGGGGGAGGGCATTTCAAGCACAGGGCGGCTGGATGATGCGGCGATGGAGCGCACGTTTGAAGCCTTAAAAATGTGTGCCGGTAAGCTCGACCATCATGCCCCAACCAGCTTTCGATTGATCGCTACCGAAGCATGCCGAGCCGCCAATAATGCGCCTGATTTTTTAGCGCGGGTAAAGCGTGATCTGGGGTTGGAATTGGAGATAATCGACCGTAAGACCGAGGCCCAACTTGCGGTTACCGGATGCTCTGATCTGGTTGAGAAGGATACCAAGGGCGCACTATTGTTCGACATTGGAGGGGGCTCCTCAGAGCTTGCCTGGATGGATTTTCGCGGGGGGCGACCTAAGCAACACGGCAAGCTCGCAACCTCTATTCGTTCATGGCAATCCTTACCCGTCGGGGTTGTGACCATCGCCGAAAAATTTGGAGGTGAGCATGTACCGCCTGAAAAATTTGAGGACATGGTGGCCTATGTCGCGCAAAAACTTCAGCATTTTCGTGGGCGAGAAAAACTCAAGCAAATGATTGAGGATCACCCCGTTCACCTGATTGGAACATCAGGGACCGTTACAACATTGGCGGGACTGCACCTAGGGTTGGATCGCTATGAGCGCTCCAAAGTTGACGGGTTGTGGATGACCACTGAGCAATTGACCGACACTATGCGTGTTTTGTTGGCGATGCCCTATGAGCGGCGGGTGGCCAACCCGTGCATTGGGAAAGATCGTGCCGATTTGGTCATTCCGGGATGTGCGATATTTGAGGCCATTCGGCGTGAATGGCCCACCGAGCGAGTGCGGGTGGCCGATAGGGGCTTACGCGAAGGGATTTTGATTTCGCTCATGGATGCGGACAGGGCCAAATCGCCAAGGCGCAGGCGAAAACCAAAAAACACTTCATCGACAGGGCGCAACGCGCAAAATACTACAATGCAAAAAGGTGGTGATCATGACTAATTCTTCCAAACCTTCGGCCTCTCGTCAGCTCAAAGTCAAGGTTAAAACCGCCAAACGCCGTTCCAATAGCTCGACCCGTTGGCTGCAACGACAGTTGAATGACCCCTATGTGGCCCGCGCCCGTGAAGAGGGATATCAATCCCGTGCGGCTTTCAAGCTGATTGAGCTGAATGAAAAGCACAAATTATTACGCCCCGGCATGCGGGTTGTGGATTTGGGGTGCGCGCCGGGTGGCTGGCTTCAGGTGGCGGTACCCTTAATTAGATCTACACCGGATAATCCAACGATTGTTGGTATTGATTATTTGGAAATGTCACCGATACCCGGATCGATTATTCTACAAAAAGACTTTAACGATGAAGACGCGCCCCAAGTTTTGATTGATGCCATTGGTGGTAAAAAGGTGGATTTGGTCATGTCTGACATGGCGGCCCCCACCACCGGGCACAAGCCAACTGACCATATCCGTATCATTGCGCTGGTTGAATTAGCGGCAGATTTTGCCATGGATATCCTCACCCCGGGGGGAACGTTTATTGCCAAGGTTTTTCAGGGCGGCACCGAGCATACGTTGCTGACGGCTCTAAAAAAGCGTTTCGCCACCACATTCCACGCCAAACCCCCCGCATCGCGTAAGGATTCGGCGGAAACCTATCTCGTGGCCAAGGGTTTTAAGGGATAGACTTATAACTGCGTGGACGAATTAACGCATCTTAGTTGGACGCTTGAGTTTCAAGTTGAGTTGGTCTCTCTGCCAGCCCGACCGATCGGTTTAGAATTTGATTCAAGACAAAGCGAAAAGGACGATTTTGGCGCAGTGTCGCGTTCGGGAGGGGTTTCCCGAATTATAAGAGAAGGATCGTTAATATGAATTTTTTTAAGACGAGTGGCGTTGCTGTTGCCTTGGTACTGGCTGGGTTGGCTCAGCCAGCGTTTGCTGATGAAACATTGCAGGTGTTTCTGTGGGATACGGGTTCTGACGTGGACATGATCCAAGGTCATAAGTTGAGTGATCGCGCCAGCCGTGTGGGAGAACCGATGGGTATCAGCGCTAATGCAAGCACTGTCTCAGCGGGTGAAATCACGTTCAATGTTCTCAACACATCTGATGATACGATCCACGAAATGGTTGTCGTCAAATTGTCTGATGTAAATGGAACATTGCCATTCAACGAAGATGAATTCCGTGTCGATGAAGACCTGATGAACGGGTTTGGCGAAGTTTCTGAACTGGAACCGGGTATACGCGGTCAGTTGACGGTCACCCTGGAGCCTGGAACTTACGTGTTGGTTTGTAATATCCCGGGCCATTATTCTTCGGGCATGTGGACCATACTTACGGTTGAGTAATTAAACCAACCAGCAAAATCTCGGGCGCGATCGGCTTTTTCGGTCGCGTCTTTTTAATATGGTGCGGCACTTTGATCTCGAAATCCCATAGTTTTGTTCCCTATGATAAAGCAAAGTCCTCAAGCCCCTTTATACCCCGAAACATTGGCCCCGACGTTGGCCCTCATCCGCGCAAACGGAATAGCGGCCATCCCGGAAATAATTGCCAATACCGCAAGGGCAATCTGAAAGTCTGGCAAGGCCAATTCGCTGCCGCGCAAAAATCCGCTTATTTCTAAGAGTGACCCAGCAATTGCCACCCCAATGGCCACACTGATTTGTGCACTAACCGCAGCAATAGAGCTGCCCTGTGCGGTATCTTCATCGGGCAGAGTTGAAAACATCAAAGCATTCATGCCGGTGAAAAACATGGCTCGGGTCAAACCCCCAAGAAAAATCAGGAAGAACAGAATATAGGCAAAGTTTACGGGGTTTATGTATCCAAAAGAGAGCATGAGTGCTGCGTTTAATATTATCGCCACAGGTAATGTGCGTTGAAACCCAAAGCGGGCATAGGTTCGACTGGCAAGAAATTTCATGGTGATAGCCCCGCCTGCACTGGCAAAGGTAATCAGACCCGACTGAAAGGGGTTAAGCCCATACCCAACCTGTAACATAAGCGGGAAAAGGAACGGGAATGCACCAATGGACAAACGAAACAATGAGCCCCAAAGGTTGGTGATTGCAAAATTTTTGTCAGCAAAAATCTTGGGGTTGAGGATTGGATTTTCGTGCCTGTTAGCGTGCCGCCAATAGGCAAATCCGGCAATAATTCCGATACTTAAAACGCTTATACCAAATATTGGGGGGAGGGCTGGCAGCGAAACAACCGAAAGTCCAAACACAAAGCCGGATAAAGCGGTGCCAATGAGCAAGAAACCACTGAGGTCAAATCGCTCTTTTTTGCGTATTCCCGACTTTGGCAAATAGATACCCGCAAGAATAATACCTGTAATTCCGATCGGGATGTTGATGATGAATATCCACTGCCATGAAAAATAAGTGGTGATAAACCCACCCAGCGGCGGCCCGATCATCGGCCCCATAAGGGCTGGGACGGTAAGCCATGCCATGGCGGCAACCATATCTTTTTTCGGCGTTGAGCGGATCATTAAAACGCGCCCCACCGGCATCATCATTGAGCCGCCCATGCCTTGCAAAAACCGCGCGCCAACAAATGCTTCTAGGGAATTTGAAAACGCACAGGCCAATGAGCCCAGCATAAAAAC
>JAJRRG010000128.1 GCA_024279675.1 Alphaproteobacteria bacterium | reverse complement strand
TCAGTGGAATTGGGACAGTGCTTTTGCGGCCTTTGGTTTTGCGACGTTTGATTTGGCTCGAGCTTGGCTTGAATTGGAAACCCTGTTCTCTGGACAATGGGATAATGGTATGGTGCCACATATCATTTTTCATCAGAAGGCAGATGGTTATTTCCCTGGCCCTGATGTTTGGGGGACCACACATTCTCCGCCAACTTCGGGCATATCTCAACCCCCAGTTGCGGCAACATTTGCCCGGATGATTTATGAGAGAAACCCTGAACAGGGCAAAGCGCATATCCAAAAACTATTCCCCCATATGCTGGCTTGGCATCGTTGGTTTTTCCAGTGTCGTAATCAAAACGGCATGATTGTTGTTCATCACCCTTGGGAAAGTGGCCGTGATAATGCCCCGGATTGGGATGAGGCAATGCGCAATGTTGATGTGAGCGGGGTTGGTGATTATGAGCGCAATGATCTTGGCCATGTGGATCCACATATGAGGCCACATAAAAAGGACTATGACCAGTATATGGCGATTGTTTATGCGGGTCGTGACTGCGGTTGGGATGAGGCCTATATGGCAGAACACGGCCCATTTAGGGTTGCTGACCCCGGCATGACATTTATTTTGCTGCGCGCAAACCGTGATTTGTTAGCTCTGGCGGAAATGCTGGGGGAAAACACTGCGGAAATTCAAAACTGGATAATTGCAATTGAAGCGGGCGCACAAAAACTGTGGAACCCCGAGATTCTTGCCTATGATGCCTTTAATGTCAGAACGGGAAACTTTGCCGGCAGTATTTCCTCGTCCTCCTTCCTATGCTGGTATGCTGGCATTGATGATAAATGGATGCTCAAAACCTATGATCGTGTCATCGGGTCTGCTGCCCATTCCATGCCAAGTCATGACCCGCAATCCAATAGATATGAACCATTTAGATATTGGCGTGGCCCCATTTGGGGGATCATCAATACACTATTGGGTATCGGTTTAAACGATATGGGACACACGGAACGCGCAGCAAAACTCCGCCAGGATACAAGTGCGCTTATCACGCAGTCTGGGTTCGCTGAATATTTTAACCCCGAAGATGGCAGTCCTGCTGGGGGTATGGATTTCACTTGGACAGCGGCCATTTGGCTTGCCTGGGCTTCTCCCAGCGTACAAATAAAGGGAGGCGAATAATGGGTGCTATCGAGCTTAAGGGTGTTGAGAAATGGTTCGGCGAAGTTCAGGTCATTAAAGGAATCGATCTGGCTATTGAGGAAGGTGAGTTTATCATTTTCGTTGGGCCTTCTGGCTGTGGAAAATCCACCTTGTTGCGGATGATTGCCGGACTTGAAGAAACCAGCCGCGGGCAAATCCTAATCGATGGAAAAGATGTGACAGCTGAGCCGCCTGCAAAGCGTGGGTTGGCGATGGTGTTCCAATCCTATGCTTTGTATCCTCATATGAGTGTGCGCGACAATATGGGCTTTGGCTTAAAAACCGCCGGTTCTCCTGTTGCAGAGATTAAGCGAATGGTTGATGAGGCCGCAGCCGCATTACGCCTTGAGGATTTTCTGGATAGACGTCCCAAAGACCTGTCCGGTGGACAACGTCAACGGGTGGCTATTGGGCGTGCAATTGTGCGCAAACCCACCGCCTTCTTGTTTGATGAGCCACTGTCCAACTTAGATGCCGCGTTGCGGGTTGAAATGCGTTATGAAATTGCAAAGCTAAGCCAAACTTTGAATTCCACAATGATTTATGTGACCCATGATCAGGTGGAAGCCATGACGCTGGCGGATCGAATTGTGGTTTTGAATGACGGAAAAATTGAACAGGTTGGCTCTCCCAAAGACCTCTACAATAAACCATCAAATCTGTTTGTCGCTCAGTTTATCGGCTCACCAAAAATGAATGTGCTTCCATGTACGCTTGAAAATGGTCAGATTAAACTGGATGGGGGCGGCAACGTTGCAGATCCCAATATCGGCCAAGTGGCACAACTGGGTGTTCGCCCTGAAGATATTGATGTGACGCAACATGGCAAAGGCCAGATTAATGGCTTCGTGGATGTGGTTGAGTATCTTGGGGCTGATACGTTTTTGATTATAAACTGTGGTGAATTGGGGAAGGTGACTGTGCGCGCCAGTGGTGAGAGTGATTACGTGTCAGATCAAAAAGTTGGATTGAGTTTCAATACAAATAAACTGCATTATTTCGATGGGGCCGGAAAAAGTTTATAGTTGTTTCTTTCCTTTGGGCTCGCATTTGAAATGCGCTCCAATGTGGTGATCTGGAATGTTGGCGCGGCGGACATCGCCCAAATCAGTGCCCCCATGAACAGCTAGTCAATGATCTCGAATTTCTGATCCATCTTATAGGGGAAAAGTTCAGGGGACATGATTAAACTTTGGTCCACATAATTTTGAAAGTGAACGGCGCAATTAGTCCCATCAGACATTAACACAGCGTATTGAGCTGGCCCGGCATAACACGTCTGTTGGCCTGTACGACCCCGAAGAAAGGGTTCCACCCGGTGTTGATTGCCGGAAATAGTTGCGCACGGATAGCCGCCCCAACTGCCCGCAGTCGTGATATGGCAATGTCCGGCAACAATCTGAATGATGTCGGCATCGCTTTGGTGAAGAACTTTTAACAGCTTTTCAGGCTCTGCCAATCGGTAGGTATCCACCGGCATCTGCAAGGCGCAAGGGTTGTGATGGATCAATATGATGACTTTGAGACCAAGTGCCTTTGCTTCTGCCAAGCGATCAGCAGTCCAAGCAAAGCGTTTGTCGCACAGACCACTGCGCAACACGCCAGGTTCTGAGCTATCCAGCATGAGGATACGGTGGCCCTTGATGTCATCATACCCCGCAACAAAATTGTTTTCATCAACCATAGGATTTTGGGCATGTTCCAGATAGTCGTTTCGATTGTCATGGTTGCCCACCATGACCCGTTGGGTTAAATCGCTGCCCGCGCGAATTTCGTCAAACAATGCATAGGCGCCCGCATCAGATTTTTCGGTAATATCACCGGCAAAAACGCATAAATCGGCATCCGTATGCAGTGCGTTAAGGCTATCTATTGCACTTTTAAAGCGTGGTGCCGTGTCAAGATCACGTTTTACTTCGCCCTTGGGCAATAGATGAATGTCGCTCATGATAATAAGCTTCAAAAGGGAGGAGGTGTAATTACTCAAAGTGATAGTCCTTTTTCCTAAAAGATCGCGATAGTTCCTAACTACCATTGCTTGATAAAATCGTAATGTGTCTCACACATGAACTGCCAAACGGTAGGCTTCCAAAAGCGCTGAATGGATGGAACGTGAAGACACCGCATCACCTAACCGGTGTAAATAAAATCCCTTGGTGTCAGCGGGAGGTTGTGCTGACCAGCTGGCCATGGCGTCTACATCTGTAACGCCCTTATTTACTGAGAGATCACGTAACTGAAAGAACACTTCGTCAAGCGGATCGGTCCCCGTTTCCAGAACCACTTGATCGACAGAGATTTCATGGTTTTGCCGGGTTAATGTATGGGTTAATGTTGCGATAAAACGATTGCCTTCTTTTTTCAGCTCCGTGAGTTTTTGATAGGGTAAAATATTTACACCTTGCGCTGCTAAACGCTTGTGAAAAATTATTCGGTCGGTATATCCCATCTCGGTGGCACAATGGGCATCAATCGTGGCAAGGGTCACGTGTTGTCCCCGTTCCGATAAGTGATCTGCGGTGGAAGCGGCCTCATGCCGTCCTGTATGATCGCAAATTAATACTTCTTGTGTGGCCGGGGCGTCGCCGGATAAAATATCCCAACTTGAAATGGCAAAGTGGGCGCCAGGAAACGCGTTTTCTGCCGGCATTCCGCCTGTTGCAATAAACACATGATCTGGGTTTTCTGTTAAAACATCATCACTTTCAGCATAGATATTAAACCTAACATCAACACCCAATGCCTCAAGTTCTGACTCGCGCCAGTCAATGATTGAAATTAAATCTTTACGCCAACTAACCTTGGACGCGAGTTGAACCTGTCCACCAAGTTTGGAAACTGCCTCAAATAAAACCACCTTGTGGCCCCGTTCTGCCGCAACCCGGGCGGCTTCCATTCCAGCAGGGCCGCCGCCAACCACAACAACTTTCTGACCCGGCGTATCACTGGGGGCCGCCCGCATGGGCAGCAAAGTTTCGCGGCCCGCCGCTGGATTGTGGATGCAAAACGGTTTTTTATAAATGCAATGGGAGGCGCCAATGCAGGGGCGAATTCGATTTTCTTCGCCTTGCATAATTTTGTTGACGATTTGCGGATCAGCAATATGTGCCCGGGTCATTGCCACCATGTCCAGCAAACCATCCCGGATAGCATGGCGCGCATTTGCCACATCGGTGACCCGTGCGGAGTGAAACACTGGCACCCCCACAGCGGAACGGAATTGTCCGACCAAATCTAGAAATGGCACCAACGGACGGCTCATGCCCGGCATATTATCTTCAGCCAAGGTCAGTTCGGTATCCATCCGGCCCACATTACAATTGATAAAATCCACCGCCCCCTCGCGTTTCAGAATTTCGCCAATTTGCAACGCCTCATCAAACCGCAGGCCACCTTCGCCCTCATCAAGGGTCATGCGCATGCCGACAACGAAATTGTCGCCAACGCGACGACGGATTTCTTCGTGCACCATCAGCGCAAATCGTGTGCGATTTTCAATACTGCCACCAAAATCGTCACTTCTATGGTTTGTCAGCGGCGAAAAAAACTGTCCGATCAGATGCGCGCAGGCATATGTTTCCAGACCATCAAGCCCGCCATCTTTGCAACGTAGTGCCGCTTGTCCAAACGCGTGTACCACACGCTGGATATCGTGATTGTCCATCTCACGCGGGAAGTTGCGGTGTAGGTCTTCGCGTATGCGTGAGGGCGCAATTGTGGGCAGCCAATTTTCCGCCTGCGCGTCGCCGCGCCGCCCCATATGGGTGATCTGGCACATCAAGGCGGTGCCGTGCTGATGGACGCGTTCAGAGAATTCCTGAAAATATGGGATGATCTGATCGGTCCCCACATTGAGTTGATTGAAAACAGAGGGTGAGTCGGGGGCAATGTTTGAGCTGCCGCCAAACATCGTTAGCGCCAATCCCCCCTTAGCTTTTTCCTCGTGGTAGCGTTGATAACGCAAAGCCGGCATGTTTTGATCGTCCATGGCAGAGGCATGGGATGCGCTCATTACCCGATTTTTTAGTGTCAGGTTGCCGATGGTTAGAGGTTGCAGAAGCGGGTCTTTGCTATTATTTTTGCGGTGCTTCATTGTTCAAAAATTGACCGGAATGGCGACGCACAATTGTGGTCAGATATTGCGAGGTTTCCCATATTTTTTTCCATTGATATTGTTACGCATAGTTGAGCATAGATTATGCGACATTGTCGGATAAAATCGATGCTGCCAACCCGGAAAATTTGGGAAATTTATTTAAGTCGTTCTTCGCTGATTTTATCAAAGATCATCATGGTGCTTGCGTCAAAAGATATGTTTACGTTGCTTCCGGTTGCCATATCCTCTTGGGCTTTTGATTCAACAACAATGCGTTCGGATGTCGGTGTGCGCAGATAAATGTACGATACGCCACCCAATTGCTCAGTTATCTCAACTGAACACGGGGCCCCGCTGGTGCTGATTTGCATGTTCTGAGGGCGTATCCCGACGATTACCTTGTTGCTTTTTGCGCCAATGTCAGCGTCGCAATCGATGGTGTGATTATCAAGTGCTGGAATATTTATGGTGTTATTTTCAATGGTTGCATTTAGAAAATTCATACCCGGGGAGCCGATAAAGCCTGCAACAAACTTGTTGTTCGGATTGCGATATAATTCCAGAGGTGTTCCTACTTGCTCAATAATGCCATCACGTAAAACGACAATTTTATCGGCAAGGGTCATGGCTTCGACCTGATCGTGGGTCACGTAAATCATTGTGGCGCCAATGTCCTTATGAAGTCGGGCGATTTCCACCCGCATTTCAACCCTTAGTTCCGCATCCAGATTTGATAATGGTTCATCAAACAGAAAAACCTCCGGTCCCCTGACAATGGCGCGGCCAATGGCGACACGCTGTCGCTGGCCACCTGATAGGGCTTTGGGCTTACGATCCAGATAGGGTTCCAGTTGCAATATACGTGTGGCTTCCGCAACTTTTTCTTTGACTTCGGCCTTTGGCAGTCCGTTCATTTTTAACCCAAAGCCCATATTTTCTTCCACCGTCATGTGCGGATAAAGGGCATAGGTTTGAAACACCATGGCGATGCCTCGGTCTGCGGGGTCCATATTTGTTACGTCTCTTTTCCCAATATGAATAGCACCCGAGGATGTATCTTCCAGCCCAGCGATCATGCGCAAGAGTGTTGATTTTCCGCACCCGGAGGGACCAACAAAAACGCAGAACTCCCCTTCATCTATCGTGAGATCAATGCCATGGATAACTTGAAGCGATTCATAGCTTTTTTTGATGTTTTTAAGAGATACGCCGGACATATTTGTTCCTAGGTTTTGAGGGAATTATTTTGATCGGGGAAGTACCAAGACTCGGCTGCTTGCCCAATTCCTTTGGCCGTGCTCAGCAAGTCAGGCTGTAAATCTTTTAAGTCTGCTAGAGAATGACGCCGGGTTGAGCTTGTAACCGAGAGCCCGCCGATTACCCGGTTTTTGGCGGATAATATTGGTGCGGCAATGCAAATTATTCCGGGCTCGTGCTCTTCATTGTCGAAGGCGACGCCGGATTTAGCAATTTCATTTAATTCTTTCTGTAGGCTTTCTTTAGATGTGTGCGTGTTGGGCGTGTATGCGTGAAAGGCCTGTTTTTTCAACGCGTCATTCTGTTGCTCTGTCTCTAAAAATGCTAACATTACTTTACCAACGCCTGTGCAGTATCCGGGGCCAACTTTTCCCGCCTGTGAAAACATTTCAATAGGAGAGGCTGCGTTTCTTTTATCCAGATACAGTGCTTGGCCGTTATCCAGCTGGGCCAAATGAACGGTTGTGCAAAGTTTTTTTGAAAGTGCGTCAATATGGGGACGCGCGATTGGCGCCAGTGAACTTTGGTTCCATGCAGCATGGGCCAACCTGACCAGTCTCACACCCAAACTATAGGTTTGGCGATCCGGGTCATAGGCAAGCATGCTCTGGGCAGTGAGCGTTTGTAATAACCGATAAAGGGTAGGTTTTGGGTATTTAGTATGGGGTAACAACTCGACCAAGCGCACGGGGTGACCAATCGATGCGATGGTATCAAGCACAGAAAGTGCCTTGCCGACCGTACCTTCTGCTTGCTGTTTTTCTGTCATCTTTTCCCCAAGACATTTTTTTGGCCAATTTGAGCAAATTTGTTTCAAGCAAATTTGTTCTGTGTTGTTGTGTTTGTTCTGTGGTTGACAAGTTAACGTATCTCGCACATAGTTTCAATTAATAAAACTACGTCTCACTATCTGAAACAAAATGGAGGAAGTCAATGTCTAATATTATTAAAAAAAGTCTAGGCGCACTTGCGTTTGGGATGATGCTTACGACGTCAGCACTGGCGGGTGAGTTGGTGATTAATACTGACACATCTGACCCGGCGCCAAAAGCCGCGTTTGAAGCTGTGATAGCTGGGTTTGAAGCTGAGAACCCCGATGTGACGGTAACATGGAACCTGTTTGATCATGAGGGGTATAAAACCTCGATACGTAATTTTTTGACAGCCGATGCGCCGGATTTGGCTAACTGGTATGCGGGTAACCGCATGTTGCCGTATGTCAACGCCGGGTTGTTTGAACCTGTTGATGATGTTTGGGAAGAAAACGGCCTAAACGAATCCCTAGCATCTGCCGTGGATTCAATGACGATTGATGGTCAAAAATGGGGCGTGCCTTATACTTATTATCAATGGGGCGTTTATTATCGCAAGGACATTTTTGAGGATTTGGGTATTGAAATTCCCACCAACTGGGAAGAGTTTCTTGCCGCTGGTGCGACGCTGAATGAAAATGACGTGACGCCCATTACAATTGGCACCAAGTTCCTTTGGACTGCCGGGGGTGTGTTTGATTACCTAAACTTGCGCACGAATGGCTATGATTTCCATATGGCGTTGACCCGTGGTGAAATTGCGTGGACGGATGACCGTGTGCGCGCAACTATGGCCAATTGGAAAACATTGTTGGATGCTGATTTCTTTATTGAAAATCATGCGGCCTATTCCTGGCAGGAAGCTTTGCCAGCCATGGTGCGTGGGGACGCTGCCATGTATGTAATGGGCAACTTTGCCGTTGCGCCGCTTAAAGAAGCCGGGTTGACTGATGATACGCTGGGTTTCTTTCAGTTCCCAGAAATTACACCGGGAATTCCTTTGGCAGAAGAAGCGCCAACGGATATAATCCATATTCCAGCCAATGCACGCAACAAAGTGGATGCACGTCGTTTCTTAGCGTACATCGCGCGGGCCGATGTTCAAAGTCAAATTAATGAGACATTGGGTCAGCTGCCTATCAACGTTAACTCAACCGTTGCTGATGACAAGTTTTTGCAAGCGGGGCAGGCTATGCTTTCTTCGACCACAGCAGGAATTGCTCAGTTCTTTGATCGGGATGCCCCCGCAGAAATGGCGAAGGCCGGTATGGAAGGTTTCCAGGAATTCATGGTGAAACCCGAACGGCTTGATGCAATTCTTGAGCGTTTAGAAAAAGTACGCGAACGCGTTTATAAATAAGTTTTGATTTATCACTGTGTACCTCTTCCCGCTTAAGATGCGGGGGGAGGCTAAAAAATGTCTTTGTTACGTTTTGAGGAAAAAATGACGGCTGTCACACGATTTTGGAAAGAAAACCAACTGGGTCTGGCGCCTTGGCTATTCCTTGCGCCGGGCATATTCATGTTCCTGCTTTATGTCATTATTCCTATTACGCAATCCATGAGCATTTCTCTTTATGAGTGGGACGGCCTTGGGCAAAAAGAGTTTATCGGTTTCGCAAATTATGTGGAATTAATGGATGATGAGGCTTTTTATACTTCCCTAAAAAATAATGTTATTTGGCTGGTTCTATATATGCTGGCAATTCCGGGTGGATTGTTTGTTGCGCTGTTTTTGAACCAAACTGTGCGTGGAATCCGCATATATAAATCCCTGTTTTTCTTTCCATTTGTCATGTCGCAGGTGGTGGTTGGTTTGGTGTTTTCATGGTTCTACGACCCCAATTTTGGGTTGATGAATGTTATCATAACTTCATTTGGGTTTGAGCCTATTGCCGTGCTGGCCGACGAGCGACTTGTTACCTATGGTATAATTATTGCCGGGCTTTGGCCACAAACTGCCTATTGCATGATCCTATTTTTAACGGGGCTAAATGCCATCAGCACCGAACAGATTGAGGCGGCCCGTCTTGATAATGCCAAGGGATGGCGCATGCTTTGGTATGTGATTTTGCCACAACTTCGCCCGGCAACCTTTATCGCCATTGTTGTGACGGTGATTGGGGCGTTGCGTTCCTTTGATTTGGTGTCGATCATGACCGACGGGGGGCCATGGGGTTCCAGTCGCGTTTTGGCATTTTACATGTATGAGAAGGCTTTTTCCGAATATGGGTTCCGCATGGGGTATGGGGCCGCAATTTCGGTGGTTCTTTTTGGTATTATGATGATTTATATTACGTGGGTTTTATATAGAATGTACCGTGACGAGCGGGGCGCTTAAAATGTTCCCAAAACCGATCGAAAAAACATCTCCTATAACACAACGAATGTACAAAATTGCATTGCCAGTTGCTTTGATCATTTGGTTGTTACCGTTGATCGCCGTTGCCTTAACTTCAATACGTTCTGCGGGCGACCTAAATTCAGGCAATTATTGGGGCTGGCCGACGTCATTTAATTTGATCGAAAACTATACGGCGGTTTTTACCAATTCCCCCATTGCCAAGTATATTTTGAACAGTTTTAAGGTGACTATCCCAACAGTGATTGGCGCAATTACCCTGTCGGCGATGACAGGATATGCTTTGGCTGTTTATCGTTTTAAGTCAAATCTGATCATATTTTTTATGTTTGTCGCCGGCAATTTTGTACCGTTTCAAATTTTAATGGTGCCGGTGCGTGACCTCACGTTGCAATTGGGGGTTTATAATACAACGACCGGGTTGGTTTTGTTTCATGTTGCTTTCCAAACAGGTTTTTGCACATTGTTTATGCGCAACTTCATCAAGGCGTTACCTTTCGAGTTGATCGAAGCGGCGCGGGCTGAAGGGGTGAACGAGTTTCAAATATTTTGGTATGTGGTGTTGCCGTTAATGAAGCCTGCCTTGGCCGCGCTTGCGGTGCTGGTTTTTACCTTTATCTGGAACGATTATTTTTGGGCGACAGTTCTGACGCAAGGGGCGAATTCCCAGCCCGTAACTGCTGGCCTATATACCCTAAATGGTCAGTGGGTATCCGCGTGGCATTTGGTTTCTGCGGGGTCAATCGTTGCTGCAATGCCACCGGTAATCATGTTCTTTTTGATGCAAAAGCACTTCATTTCCGGACTGACTTTTGGTGCAATTAAATAGTGAGTATGCAACCGATGCGTAAAAAAATCGCCTTCATTGGCGCTGGCTCTACAGTGTTTATGAAGAATATTATTGGTGATGTTCTTTTGCACAGGGCGTTGGAAAATATTCACATATCGTTGATGGATATTGATGCAACGCGTCTGGCTGAATCTGAGTTTATAGCAAAAAAAATTATCAAAACACTCGATGTCGGGGCGACTGTTTCCACGCACTTAAACCAGCGAGAGGCATTGGCTGGCGCTGATTTTGTAATTGTTGCTTTTCAAATTGGTGGTTACGACCCTTGCACTATTACTGATTTTGAAATCCCCAAGAAATTTGGCCTGCGCCAAACAATTGCTGATACTTTAGGAGTAGGGGGGATAATGCGTGGTTTGCGTACGGTTCCACATCTCTGGCTTGTATGTGAGGATATGTTGGAAGTTTGCCCTGATGCTTTGCTATTGCAGTATGTAAATCCAATGGCGATTAACACCTGGGCCATCGCTGAAAAATACCCGGACATAAAGCAGGTTGGGTTATGCCATTCAGTGCAAGGCACCGCGCTCGAACTTGCCCATGATCTGGATCTGGATATTGAGCAAATCAGATATCAGGCCGGTGGCATAAACCACATGGCCTTCTTTTTATCTTTTGAAGAAAAGATGATGGGGGAGGGGTATCGGGACCTCTATCCCAAATTGCGTAAAAAGCATCTGGCAGAGGAAATTCCTAAACCCAGTTTGTGGAATGAAAGATGCCCCAATAATGTGCGGTATGAAATGATGTTACGTTTGGGATATTTCGTAACGGAAAGTTCTGAACACTTTGCAGAATATACGCCCTATTTTATCAAGGATGGGCGCGAAGATATTATCGAGAAATTTGGCATACCGTTGGATGAATATCCAAAGCGATGTGTTGAGCAAATTGCTGATTGGGAGCGCGAAATATCTGTTTTGCGCGAAGCCGATGAAATTGACGTAAAGAAATCTAATGAGTATGCCGCAACGATTATGAACGCGATGGTCACCGGCAAACCAGCGGTGATATATGGAAATGTTCCAAACCATGGGTATATTGAACAATTGCCGCACGGGTGCGCGGTTGAGGTTCCCTGTCTGGTTGATGCAAATGGTATAAAACCTACCAGTGTTGCAGATATTCCACCCCATTTGATCGCCCTGATGCGTACAAATATTAATGTGCAAGAACTAACGGTGGCGGCGCTGATAAAACAAAATAAAGAACACATATATCACGCGGCTATGTTAGACCCTCATACTGCTGGCGAACTAGATCTTGAACAAATCTGGCAACTTGTGGATGAATTACTTGAGGCCCATTGCGATTGGTTGCCAGCGTGGATTGGCGCACCAAATAATCTAAGTTGAAAGTCCACGATCTAGAGGTACGAAGGAAATTACTTATGTCTGAATTTGTGACGTTTCACGATTTGAAAGGAAAAACCGTATTCATTACGGGGGGGGGAGCTGGCATTGGTGCGGCGCTCACCGAGGGTTTTTTGAAACAGGGGTGCAATGTTGCGTTCGTACAGCGATCTGACGCGTCAGGTTTCGTTTCTGAAATGGCGGAAATATATCCTAATGCACCATTGTTCATCAAGTGCGATATTGTTGATATTGATGCGTTGAAGGATGCTATTGCTCAGGCGAAAAACGCGTTTGGACCCATTAGTGTGTTGGTCAACAATGCGGCCAATGATGCGCGGCATGAAATATCCGGGTATAGCGAACAGGAGTGGGATCAGGCGATGAATGTTAATCTGCGGCCTCACTTTTTTACAGCTCAGGCGGTCGCCGATGATATGAAAGAGATGAAGGGCGGATCTATAATCAATTTTTCTTCCATTTCTTATATGATGGGTGCCTCAGGTTACCTCTCATACATGACGGCAAAGGCCGCAATTACTGGTTTGACAAGGGGCTTGGCCCGTGAATTGGGGCCAGACAATATTCGCGTGAATGCGCTTATGCCCGGATGGGTGTTAACCAAACGGCAATTGGACTTGTGGGCCGATCCAGAAGGGCTCGCAGCTCATTTGGAAAAGCAATGTTTGAAGGAGCATCTTGTGCCCCAGGATATTGTTGACGCAACTCTGTTTTTAGCTTCGGGGGCTTCCCGGATGATGACTGGTCAGGCTCTTGTGATTGATGGGGGCGTGGTAGTTACCGGATGAATAATAACAGCCAAAATTTCCATGTGGATTGGATTGGAGTTGATTGGGGAACCACCTTTCTTCGTGCTTGGGCAATATCAAGAGAGGGTCAGGTATTGGCAAAATTATCTTCGCAAGATGGTATGGCAAAGCTTGCGCCCGGCGAATACGAGGCGGCTCTTATTTCATTGGTAGGGGGCTGGCTAAATCCCAATAAAACAATATCTATCATTGCCTGCGGTATGGTGGGCTCTCGACAAGGCTGGATCGAAGCGCCCTATTTAGGCGTGCCGTGTCTGCCTTTGGCTCCCCAACAATTGGTTAAACCACAAACCACCGATCCGCGAATTGATGTGTACGTGGTTCCCGGTATTAAGCAACAAAACCCACCTGATGTTATGCGCGGTGAAGAAACTCAGATTGCTGGGTTTTTAGCAATGGAGCCTGACTTTGAAGGGACTATATGCCTGCCCGGAACGCACACGAAGTGGGTGAGAATTGTGCAAGGGGAAATTAAGGGCTTTGGGACATTTTTAACCGGAGAATTGTTTTCACTTTTATCCAAACAATCCGTATTGCGCCATTGCGTTGCCGAAGCAGGATGGGATGAAGCTGTGTTTCTCAAAGGTGTTTCTGGTGCTTTTTCAAATCCAGAATTGTTCGCGGCTGATTTGTTTGCTATTCGGGCGGAGACACTTATTGGGGACCTGAGTTCCCAAGCCGCGCGATCCAAGCTTTCGGGACTATTGATTGGTTTGGAGCTACATGGTGCACAAAAGTATTGGCTAGGCCAACCCGTTGTTATTATTGGGGAAAGCCAACTGTCAAACATTTATGCACAAGCACTAAAATCCAAAAACTCTGCAGCCAGGATTATTAATTCTCAAGATATTACACTTGAGGGACTTAATCGAGCGCGTCAAATTACACAGCCATTGGAGATGTCACAATGAGCCGGAACATAATTGCGATTTTGCGTGGCGTACGCCCGGATGAGGTGCTTGACGTTGGGCAACAACTAATTGAAGCGGGTATTGATAAAATTGAAGTGCCGCTTAATTCGCCTGACCCAATCAAAAGTATCAAATTGTTGGTGGATGAGTTTGGCAGTGTTGCGCAATTGGGGGCGGGGACTGTGCTGAATGTTTCTCAGGTTCGCGAAGTTGGGGAAACAGGCGCACATTTGATTGTTTCACCCAATTGCGATCCAGAGGTTATTGTGGCCACCAAAAACGCGGGCATGTTATCCTACCCCGGCGCCTTGACGCCCACTGAGTGCTTTTCAGCCCTCAAGCATGGGGCGGATGGGCTTAAAATATTTCCGGCGTTCAAAATGGGACAGGAGGGCTTATTGGCCTTGCGAGCTGTGCTACCTCAGGCCATACAAGTTTTTGCCGTTGGCGGCGTCGGCTCTGATAACTTTGGGGATTGGCGCAAAGCAGGGGCGGATGGTTGTGGACTTGGTTCCTGCTTGTTCAAACCCGGTATGAGCGCCAGCGCGGTGGGCCAAAACGCCCAAAAAATTGTTACGGCTTATGACGCGGCATTTGCAGGATGAGTTTTGAAACCTTTGACAATAATCCTTGTAAACTTGGGGAAGGGCCGCTTTGGCACCCCACACGACAGGAGGTGTTTTGGTTTGATATCATCGGCAAAAATCTATTCGCGCGAAAACATGATGTAGTCCGTCATGTGGAGTTTGACGAACATGTTTCTGCTGCTGGGTGGATTGATGAAGATCACCTGTTGGTTGCAAGCCAGACGGCGCTACTAAAATTTCAGATTAGCGATGGTCAAACCACACACATTGCAGCACTTGAATCTGATAATATACTGACCCGATCCAATGATGGTCGCGCGGATCCATGGGGTGGCTTTTGGATTGGTACGATGAGCTTAAATGGTGAAAAAGATGCGGGGGCAATTTACCGTTTCTATCGTGGAGAATTGCGAGTTCTTTATGAGCCCATAACAATTTCAAATGCCATATGTTTTTCGCCGGACAGGCAATGGGGATATTGTGCTGATACGGTAGCGGCGAAAATCTGGCGACAAAAATTGGCCCCTGCGGACGGGTGGCCGATTGGAGAGCCAGAAATATTCATTGATTTTGCTGGGACGGATATTTACCCGGATGGGGCGGTGTGTGACGCACAGGGGTATTTGTGGAATGCGCAATGGGGCGCGGGGCGCGTGGCAAGATATGCCCCTCATGGTGAATTTATCTCTGCAATAGACCTGCCGACCGACCATATTACCTGCCCCGCTTTTGGGGGAGATGATTTGCAAACCCTTTTTGTTACCAGTGCGCGCGAGGGGTTGAGCAAGGCGCAACTCTTAGCTCAGCCGCAGGCGGGCAATGTGTTTAAAGTGCAAACGGATGTCATAGGCCAGAAGGAGCATCAAATTGTCCTGTAAAGCTGAACCTCTTCGCACTCTGGGTACCTGCTATTATCCAGAGCATTGGCCTCAGGAGCAATGGGCTATTGATGCAAAGCTTATGGTTGAAACTGGGCTTGCCTGGGTGCGCATAGGTGAGTTTGCGTGGAGCCGATTGGAGCTAAATCCGGGTGAATTGAACTGGGGGTGGATGGATCGCGCCGTTGAAATTTTGGGGGCTGCGGGTCTAAAAATTATCATGGGAACACCCACAGCAACGCCGCCTCGTTGGATGCTTGATAAATATCCTGACATGTTGGCGTTTGATGATGAAGGGCGGCCACGAAAGTTCGGCTCGCGTCGTCACTATTGTTTTTCTCATTTGGGGTATCGTCAGGAATGTGCGCGAATAACCCGATTGCTTGGGGAGCGTTATGGGTCAAACCCATTTGTTGGGGCGTGGCAGACGGATAATGAATATGGATGCCACGATACGACCTTATCGTATTCAAATTCTGCTCTGCTTGGGTTTCGGGCATGGTTGCGTGAAAAGTATCTTACGCCCGAGGCGCTTAACCTAGCGTGGGGCAATGTTTTCTGGTCGATGGAGTATAATAGCTTTGAACAAATAGATTTCCCCCACCTCACGGTTACCGAAGCCAATCCAAGCCACATTATGGATTTCAAACGGTTTAGTTCAGATATGGTTGTTGAATTCAATCGGGTGCAAACGGAAGTTTTGCGAGGATTAACTGACGCGCCGTTGCTGCATAATTACATGGGGCGCACAATAGAATTTGATCATTTCAAGGTTGGTCAGGATTTAGATATTGCGACATGGGATTCTTATCCACTTGGGTTTTTGGAAGATCGTTCAAATCAATCTGACGCATATAAAGAAAAATTCATGTCCCAGGGGGATCCGGATTTCCAAGCCTTTCACCACGATCTATACCGAAGTGTTGGCAAGGGACGGTGGTGGGTAATGGAGCAACAGCCCGGCCCGGTCAATTGGGCGCCCTTTAATCCAGCTCCCTTGCCGGGCATGGTGCGCTTGTGGACATGGGAGGCGTTTGCCCATGGGGCGGAAACGGTGAGTTATTTTCGCTGGCGGCAAGTTCCGTTTGCACAGGAACAAATGCATGCCGGTTTACTTCGCCCAGACAGCGAGCCCGCGCCGGGTCTTGCCGAGGCGGCGAAAGTTGCCCTGGAAATAAAACAAATGCCTGAGGTGGATGTTAAACAAGCCTCCATTGCGATTGTATTTGGTTATCAATCTGCATGGGCATGGGAGACACAGCCCCAAGGCCAGAACTTTGATTATTTTAGCCTTGTCTTTGACTTTTATCGCGCATTGAGAAAACTGGGGCTCTCGATTGACATTATTTCCCCTGATTGCCAGGACTTGAGTGAGTATAAAGTCGTTTTAATGCCGGGCCTTTTCCATGTGCCGTCCAGCCTCGCGGAGGTACTGAATGACTTTAAGGGGCTGGCCATATTGGGGCCGCGCACGGGCGCAAAAACGCTGGATATGCAAATCCCAAAAAATATGCCGCCCAATATCGCGGGGTTTGATTGTATCGTTGATTATGTTCAAAGTCTTAGACCGGGTGTCGACGTGACCTTAGCAAAGGGCGGGAGTTTTATCCATTGGGCTGAAAAAATCTCAGGGAGTGCTCCGGTTCGTGAACTTACCCAAGCCGGTGATATTGCAATAATGGGAACTGATAAATTGTGGTATCTGGCCGGTTGGCCCGACGAGGTTGCGTTGCAACGTATCCTGAGTGACGCATGTG
>JAJRRG010000004.1 GCA_024279675.1 Alphaproteobacteria bacterium | reverse complement strand
TTTTTCCTGATTTTCCAACAACAGCGGTGCAAAATCCAACTGCATAGCTTGCGTTTTATAATCAACTTCACCGTTGACCAATTTCAGCAAACGAACTTCGCTTTGGGCAACGAAGATTTCGTCATGCTCAGCGATGTATGGGAGCTGGTTACCCGCAGTATCAACCTTAAAGTAATAAGGATTAGCTACGAAATGGCGACCTTCAGTTGTTTCTGAAATGACGATATGGCTTTCCAAAGTCGGAGCAGCCGCCGCTGGCATGCCAGCAACTTTGTCAGGATTTGCCAACATTGGTGTTGGTGTATCCATCCAGTCAGACCCACCGAAATAGGCTTTGATCACGTCATAACCAGTTTCAAAACCAATGGCCTGTGCGTTTGCGTCGGCATTGGAATCAATATCGGGATGGAACTGACCAAGGAAATGCTTAGGCTGGAACCCTTGCGCATAATGGTTAGCAAAGTGAGACAACAGGCCAGGTTTTGGTGCTGGCAGGTTGAATACGACTGTTGTCGCATCCGGTGTGGTGATTTCCATACGTTCAGAACCAACCAAAACATAATCTTTGGTTGACGCGATAACGTTTTCGTCCAGCATCAGATTGTCGTACCAGAATTTCACGTCAGCAGAAGTGAAAGGTGCGCCATCAGACCATTTGTGGCCTTCACGAAGATTAAAGGTCAACTGTGTGAAATCATCATTCCAAGCCCAGCTTTTAGCAACGTTTGGTACGATGGTTTGAAGATCGTCAGAATAACGAACCAAGTTAACATGGCGAACTGACATCATATCAGATGTGCCAGCTTCTGTGGCGTTAGACATGATGTTTAGCGTGCCACCATAGGAGCCAATTTCGTCATAAGGGGCAACAACCAAAGGTTCACTTGGCATACGATCAGCCAAGGCTGGAAGTGCGCCATTGCCTTGAATAGCGGCGTTGGCTGCTTCGGCACTTGCGATAGCAGTAAATGAAAGTGTACAACCTGCGGCTGCTTCAAATTCTGCTAATTCATATTGTTGTGGGAAGGCGCCAGCGGCAACTCCCATAGGGTCGGCGACGGTAACTGCTGGGCAACCAGAATGAGACGCTGCTTGCGCCGCTCCGGTCAACGCCAAAAGAGCGACACCTGAAAGAAGTATTTTCTTCATATTAAATCCTCACTGTGATTTTTTTGTTTTTAAGAAAGCAAGTGCTACAGCCTCACAAATACCCTATGGCATAATGACATGACATTTTTGCAACGCGCCACCATTCCGCGCTATACAATAGCCCAGAACTGATAAGTCTGACTGTAGAATATTCCTCCCGTTCAAAGTATCCCCCGGTGATGCCAGTAATGTCAATGGATACACGTGCCTAAGAGACAAATAGTTGATCAAAAGTCCTAAATGATATGAATCGAACAAAAATCTCCTGTTTGTCTTGGAAAAACAGGAAATTTTCCCAAGTCAGAGGGTCACATTTGTGTGAAGCTCGACATAACAGGGCTTACTTAGGCTTCGTGCGCAAACTTTGTTACGTTTATTCGAATTGATATTTCATTTTGATCTACCAAAAAGCTTATGCGGTGGCGAGTATGACAACGCCGATGACTACAACACCGGCTGAAAGAAGTCGGCCTCTCCAGGGGCGTTCCTTTAACAGAACGACACCTATTAATGCGGCAAAAAGTACAGATGTTTCTCGCAAGGTAGAGACGACTCCTAGGGGAGCCAGCGTCTTGGCAACTATGGCTAAACTGTAGGCAGTTGCCGAAATAATGCCGCCAGCAATACCCGTAAGAATGAGCGTGCGCGGAACAGATTTTAATCGGTTTCGTGCGTGGGCCAACACGAAAAGAACGACAAATATTTCAAAGATAAACAACCAGCCAATATAGCCCAATGCTGCCCCAGAACTTCGTGCGCCCACACCATCGATGAGGGAATAGGTCGCAATCGTTAAACCTGTGGCTAAAGCTGTCAACAAAAGCCCAATGGGTATGCGTTTGGTTGAAGAGCGAATGGACAGCAAAAAAATGCCAAGGGTCACGATCAGAATACCAACCCACGCTTGTATCGAAACCGTTTCCCCAACAAATATCAGGGCGCCAAGGGTAATCAGAACAGGAGAGATTCCGCGCGCAATCGGATAGGTTTGCGACAAATCCCCCAATTGGTAGGATCGGTTAAGCAGGTAATAATAGCCAAAATGGACAATAGTTGACGCGGCGATGAAAGGCCAGCTTGCCGGCGCGGGGGTTGGAAAATTGAACGCCAACCCAATGCCCAACATGACGTGCCCAAAGGAAATCAGCCCAAGAATTACCGTGCGATCCGCTGAGGCTTTGACGAGGGCATTCCACACCGCGTGTAGAAGTGCCGCCGTCATAACCAACAATAGGACCGTTGATGTCATCTTGCAATTTCGCCAATCGCCAAGATAATTATCGCCAAGATACTAATCGCCTAAATACAATCTTGGAACAATTGCGTGACATTCTCAGTCGTCAACTCAACCGGGTTGCCACCGCAAGAAGGGTCATTTAGTGCCATCTGAGTAAGTTCAGAAATACGGTTTGTGTCAACCCCAAGTCCGCTCAGTTTATCAGGAACATTTAAGTCAGCCCGTAATTGCATCACATAGTCATAGAACCCGTCAAAACCGCCTGAAATGCCAAGGTAGTTGGCGGCTTCGCCAATTTTTTCCTCGATCATTGGCCGGTTGAGTTTAAGCACCGGCGGAATAACCACCGCATTGGTCATGCCATGATGGGTGTTATAAACCGCACCGATCGGATGGGAAAGAGCATGCACTGCCCCAAGCCCTTTTTGAAACGCTGTTGCACCCATCATTGCTGCACTCATCATATGGGCGCGGCCCTCAATATCGTTTGCATCCGCGACGACCCGGGGCAGAAATTCTTTGACCAGGCGCATGCCCTCAAGGGCAATCCCTTGGCTCATGGGATGATAATGGGGGGACGAAAAGGCTTCAAGACAGTGGGCAAACGCGTCCATGCCGGTGCCAATGGTGATAATATTTGGCATGCCAACAGTCAATTCAGGGTCGGCGATGACGACACAGGGCAAAACCTTGGGATGAAAAATGATCTTTTTCACATGGGTTTTGCTGTCGGTGATCACGCTGGCGCGGCCAACTTCTGAGCCAGTTCCGGCGGTGGTTGGCACGGCTATGATCGGCGCGATAGCGTCCGCATCGGCCCGGCTCCACCAGTCGCCGACATCTTCAAAATCCCATACCGGGCGCGTTTGACCGGCCATAAAGGCAACCATTTTGCCCAAGTCCAGCCCCGAGCCACCGCCAAAGGCGATAACGCCATCATGTCCGCCAGCTTTGTAGGCGGCAACGCCGGCTTCAAGGTTAAGCTCATTGGGATTGGGGTCAACTTCGCTAAATAATCCCCGGCCCAAACCAGCTGCGTCCAACAGATCAAGAGTGCTTTGCGTGATGGGTAAACCAGCCAGACCGCGATCGGTCACCAAAAGTGGTTTTTTAATACTGGCTTCAGCACATGCCTCTGCGATTTCGTTGATGCGTCCGGCACCAAATCTAATTGTTGTTGGGTAGGACCAGTTGCCGACAAGTTTCATTTTGTTCACGCTTTCTTCAAGTGATAGGATTTTGGACGGGTCAGATTATGATACCCGATGACGGAGAGCGCACCACCGCGCCCGGTATTTTTACACCCAGTCCAGCAGAGGCCCGGATCAAGATAATCAGCCCGGTTCATAAAGATGGTGCCAGTCTCGATTTGCCGACCAATTTTTGCCGCCCGTGTTGTGTCCGCTGTCCACAAGGAAGCGGTGAGGCCGAACTCACTGTCATTCATCAGCGTGATGGCTTCTTCATCCGAACTAACTTTCATAATGCCAACAACAGGGCCAAAACTTTCGTCGCGCATGACCCGCATTTTATGGGTGACATTGGTGAGGATTTGCGGCGACAAATACGTCCCCCCATCGTCCTCTGCAAAGGTTTCAATATGCGCTTTGGCCCCATCGGCCAGAGCCTCGGAAATCTGGTTGCGAACCTCATCGGCAAAGCGCTTTGCCGCCATCGGACCGAGGGTAGTTTCTGCATCCAGCGGGTTGCCTAATTTATACTTGGAAACAATCGCCACGGCCTTTTCCACAAACACATCATAGAGGCTATCGATCACATAAATTCGCTCAATCCCGCAACAGCACTGGCCAGAGTTAAACATCGCCGCATCAATCAGCGTGTCCACCGCCGCATCTAAGTCCGCGTCTTCCATTACATAGCCGGGGTCTTTCCCCCCAAGCTCAAGACCAAGATTGGTGAATGTGCCGGCGGCGGCCTTTTCCATGGCGATGCCCCCACCAACCGAGCCGGTGAAATTGACAAAGCCAAAGCTTTTTGAGGCAATTAGTGCTGACGTCGTACCATGATCAAGAAACATATTCTGAAATACGTCTTCAGGTACACCAGCCTCGGCAAAAGCATTGGCCATGCGTTCGCCAACCAGCAACGTCTGGGTTGCATGTTTAAGCATAACAGCATTCCCCGCAATTAGGGCGGGAGCCACTGTGTTGATGGCCGTCATATAGGGGTAGTTCCATGGCGCGATAACCAGAATAACCCCGTGGGGTTCGCGTTCAATGCGGCGTTCAAACCCATCGCTTTGCTCAACGATAATCGGTTTTAGAGATTCAACGGCGATATCCGCCATGTGGCTGGCGCGTTCGTTAAACCCGCCAAATTCCCCGCCATAACGGGTTGGGCGGCCCATTTGCCAAGCGAGTTCAGCTACGATTTCGTCGTTCATTTCCCCGATCCGTGCCACACCTGCGCGAACTAACGCCACGCGTTCTTCAACCGGGCGTGCTGCCCAATCTTTTTGCGCAAGTCTGGCCCGTGTGACAGCGGCATCCGCTTCACTTTGGGTCAGGATTGCACGTTCTGCATAGAGCGATCCATCAATGGGGGAGATACATTTGAGTGTTTTTGTCATGTTCGTTTCGGCTTTTCTTGTTAGG
>JAJRRG010000127.1 GCA_024279675.1 Alphaproteobacteria bacterium | reverse complement strand
CTTTCGGTTGAGGGTTCTTAAGTTGATTCAAAATCTTATATAGGCACCTAAGGCCCGCCAATCAATGCGCGTTCGTGTTTTTGCGCCCATAAACTTTAATTGAATAGGCAAATTGATCATTTTCACGCGATTTTACTGGCATATTCTGCAATATTTCCCACTGGTCCGTCTCAATGGGGGGGAAATGCACCAAAATATCTTTCGCCGCCTCCCCAATATCAGCTTCGATATGGGAAACAATCAAACGGTCGGCAATCGCCATGCCCAATTGATAAATTCCCCCACCCCCAATGATCATCATTTCCTCAACACCATCTGCCCGAGCAATAGATTTTGCGTGGCTCACCGCCGCATTAAAATCGTTGATCACAATCACCCCATCGGGCTGATACCCAATCTGACGGGTTACCACAATGTTTACCCGCCCCGGCAAGGGTTTACCCAGCGTTTCAAACTGCTTACGACCCATGATCATAGGTTTGCCCATGGTCATAGCTTTGAAGTGGACAAAATCCGAGGGGATACGCCAAGGCATATCCCCATTGACGCCAATCACCCCGCTTGCCGCCACAGCGGCAATCATCACGATTTGAATGTCTGTAATTTTCAACGCTTTAATAGTCCACGCCCAACATCACCAGAACGTCCGAATTTTTCTCCGGGTAATAATCCTCAATGGTCAATTCAAATGTAGTTGGCCCGGTTTTAACAACTCCCTCGCCGCAAAAACTCACCAGATTATTCGTGCTCCCTTTATCCACGGTGAGATGGAAAGTGCCGATGGTTCGATACCAATTGCGGCCAGTCACCAGAATATAAGAAATCCAGGTTTCAAAATATTGCGTCCCGGCGTCGACCTTGCGGCTAACGGCCCGCACAAACCCCTCATCAACGCAATAACGGCGCACATATTCCTCGCTTATATCATCTTCGCCATAAAAGAACGGTGCTATCCCCGTGGTGGCCCCGGTCGCCGGACTATAGGTATGGGAAACTTTTATCTCCTTACCCGCCGGAAAAACCATCTCCCAATAATAGGCCGATTGCAAAACCCACTGCGGGTTAATCTGGGCTTGCAACCCATTGCCCCCCTCATAATTCTCAATCTCCACAATTCCCAATTGTTCCAACTCAAGCAAAACATCGGGCGATTGCCTATTGAGCGCCGCAAATACCCCATCCCCCGTGGGAAGTAGCGTAATATTCCGCTTCACCAGATGCGTGGTCACATCAACACCAATCACTTTAGCTCGCTGTTGCAAACGTGGTTCAATTTCTTGACCCTCAACAAATACCCTGAACCCAAGAAAATTATCATACTGGGCGAACGGCAGACCAATATCACTATAGGGGTCAGCTTGAATATTGGGCATGGGGAAAGCCACCATCGCCGTAATATCTTCTTCGCTATGGTTGCGGAACACGTAGTCCACACGCACCTCATCCATCGAAATATAAAGGTCTTCACGCACCATCTCGATTTTGTCCGAGCGCACATATTCCAACCCACCGGCAGCAATTTCCACCACGGTATCGTTGGCACACACTGAAGAAACCACCAACAAGCCGCCCAATAGTCCGCCTAAAATTTTCCTCATGTCATCCCCTTGTATGCTTTTAGCCATAGTCGCGCCCTATTTAGGCAAATTTTGGGCCGCAAGCTTCTCAAGCGCCGCCCCGTCAATTCGGCATACAGTCCACTCGTCCTGCATCTCAGCCCCCAGCGATTTATAAAAATCAATAGAGGGTTTGTTCCAGTTCAATACCCACCATTCAAATCGCGCCAAACCCTCATGTTGACACCGCGCCGCCAAATGCGCCATCAGCGCCTTGCCAGCCCCAACGCCGCGCACTTCAGGGTCAACAAACAGATCCTCCAGCCAGATGCCATGTTTCCCGCGAAACGTCGAATAAGTATAATACCACAAGGCAAAACCAATCGGCTTGCCATCCAGCTCAGCAACATCACAGAACACGCGCGGATTGGGCCCGAACAAATCCCGCGCCAAATCCTCTTTGGTTGCCTCAACTTTATGCTCAAGACTTTCATATTTCGCCAACGCAAAAATGAAATCAAGCACCAGACCCTCGTCGCCTAGAATGGCGGATCGAATACATAAACTCATACGGCAATCGGCGCTTTTATGCTCGGCGCCGCCTCATATCCAATAATTTCAAAATCTTCATAGGTAAAATCACTTAGGGACGTCCGTTGATTCAATATCTTAAGCTTGGGCAAGTCCCCCGGCTCCCGCAACAATTGTAAATCCGCCTGCTCATAATGATTATGATATAGGTGTGTGTCGCCAAATGTGTGGACAAAATCCCCCACCTCAAGGTCGCACACATGGGCCACCATATGGGTGAGCAAAGCGTAAGACGCAATGTTAAACGGCACCCCTAAAAATACATCCGCCGAGCGTTGATAAAGCTGACAGCTCAATTTGCCCTCCGCCACATAAAACTGAAACAAACAATGGCACGGCGGCAATGCCATCTCATCAACCTCCGCCGGGTTCCACGCCGTGACCATGTGCCGGCGCGAATTGGGATTGTTTTTCAAACCTTCAACAAGTGCCGCAATCTGGTCAATTGCCCCACCGTCCCCATCGGGCCAGCTTCGCCACTGGGAACCGTAAACTGGGCCAAGATCACCGTTCCCATCGGCCCACTCATCCCAGATTTTTACCCCGTTCTCCTGCAACCAACGCACATTGGTTTCCCCGCGCAAAAACCAAAGCAATTCATAAAATATGGAGCGGATATGCAACTTTTTGGTTGTCAAAAGCGGAAAACCGTCAGACACATCAAACCGCATCTGATGGCCGAAAACCGAGCGCGTACCCGTCCCCGTCCGATCCCCCCGGTCGGTGCCATTTTCTTTAACGTGCCTCAATAGATCAAGATATTGTTTCATATCTCAATCTGTACGCGATTCTATTCCCAAATCAAAAACCCAATAGCTAGCAACTGTACATGCCTAACAGCGTACAAAACCCGCGCAATCGATATTTTCTCAATTGCCCCTTTGCAAATGAACTCACAACGCCCTATATTAAAGAGGCTCGCAAGAGATATGGCGATAAATTGCTATCGGAATAAACCATTCGGACCCGGGGGCGGTACCCGGCGCCTCCACCAAAACCCAACCGAATATCTACCGGTTGCTGTGGGGGCGAAATAGGATCGACGAGGGGGTAAAGGGTATGTTTTTGCTCGGCATGGTACCACCGTATGGGACCATTTTTATAGTTGCAAATGATAACAACTATGCTGAGGCTCGTTTGGCTGCGTAAGCAGTTCGATGACTTCGAACTCAAGCCCTTTTCCCCTAGCAGGGTCTAGGCGGGGTCCGCAGGTACCTGGCAACAGAAACCTGCACTTTT
>JAJRRG010000126.1 GCA_024279675.1 Alphaproteobacteria bacterium | reverse complement strand
GTCATGGACATCGCAGCAACAGTTGCAACACTTGCAACAGACGCTAGTAGTGAAGTGATTTTCATATGTTAGTCTCCCTTTTAGTTTTTTTATCGATAAACCCTAGGTGACCAAATACGTATACGTCCAATACCAATATTAGGACATGTCATGCAAATTTTGCATCGACGTGGGATTCATTGCAAAATTGGCATCAGAATTTTGGAAAGCATTCTTACTCTGATTGAAGCTTTTTCTGCTGTATGAGTGCCTGCTAAAAAAATTCCAACCGTGCCTCATGGCTATTTTTACAACGATAAATTCTTATATCGACCCGAATATCGTCTTCAGGCTCGGCTGCGCGCACCAAACGACCCGAGGCAAGATCGTCTTTGACGATAGCATTGGGAATCCATGCCACACCAAAGCCCTCGATGGCCATGGCGCGAAGCGTGGGCCCAAGCGAAGAGTTATACACACTCTTGAAGTTCACATGCCCCCATCTATTTTCCATATGCTTGCCAATCGGCCATGGGGAGGATTTAGGCAGACTGTGCAAACACGGGATGATCTCGTTGGCCGCATCAGGCAACCACCAGGTAGGCGCACCCATCTCATTGGGGCTAACAACAGGAATAAAAATGTCTTCATCAAGTTTGGTAGAAGAAAAGTCCGATTCATCCCCATGAAATCTTGCTTTGGTATTTTCGTAACAGATAAAAAAATCAACTTCCTTTCGCTCCAAAGCATGAAAGTATTCTTCAATACTGCTATATTCTGTCCGAACACCAAAATTCTGCACAGCAATCAGTGGCTGAAGCTTCTTGAGCCATACGGGTATAAAAGCTTGTGCCAACGCACCCAGGGTTGCAAAAGTAATTTTTTCATTCTCTTGCAAAACTTGCGTTTGAATCTTGTCTTTCCCCTCTTCAGCAAGATTAACAATCTGCTGCGCGACAGGTAAGAATAATTTTCCCGCTTCCGTTAAGTGCGAAGGTTGGGTACTTCTGTCAACCAATTGCGCACCGACCCAAGATTCAAGAGCTTGAATACGTCGGCTAAATGCCGGTTGAGAAACATGACGTAATCCTGCCGCAACGCGAAAATTCCCTTCCGAACTTAAAACGAGAAAATCATTAAGCCACTTGATTTCCATCTATCTTCCTAACGCAATACAAATCGATCCTAAAGGACCACAGATATATATTATAGCTTACACGATTTTGTGCGTCCTCAAAGAAATAACCGCAAGACAAAAGAGCGCAAAATTTGCAAGGCTAAAGCCCCCATCCATCGAGCATTTTGTGCCACTGCAAAACCGCCGGCATAAACCAGGGGTTCCCCGTATAAAGTGGCTTAGTCATAAAATCCAAATCGTCAAAGGATGTGCGCCCTTTTTCCGCATGTTCCGCATCTGGATGAACCGCATCTGTTTGGCCTGCATCTGTCTGACCTAGTATCTTATACCCCAGTTTTGTCCCGAAATAGGTGGCGCGCGCCACACCGGAACCACAATACCCCATGGCATAATCAAGGCCATCGCGCTGCCCAATATGGGGAGCGTGGTCAAATGAATAACCCACCAATCCCGACCAAACGAAATCAACTTTTACCGCGCACAATTCTGGAAATGTCCGTACAAGCGACCTATGCAAGTTTTGCTGGTTTTTTTGTGGCTGGTCCGTGGCCCCAATCGCACGCGAACCAAACAATATTCTTTTACGATCCGGCGAGCTGCGATAATATGCCACAATCCGCCGACTGTCCCCATAGACCCGGTTCTTGGGTAAAAGCCTGTCCATCAGCGCTGGCGTTAATTCCTCAGTGGCGATCATGGCACTGCGCAACGGCAAAATGCGGCGCCTAAATTGAGGAAACTGCGGCCCTGTATATCCATTGGTGCAAATCGCCACCCGCTCAGCCCTCACTTCACCCAATGGCGTTGTAAGCACAAACTCCCCGGATTGCTTCTTCAAATGTTGCACGGGGGTAAAGGGCAATATTGTTGCATCCGCTGCGCGCACACTTTTAACCAGCCCATGGTGAAATTTTGCCGGGTGCAGGCTGGCATCATTGTGATAAACGACCCCACCACAATATTGGTGTGAGCCAATTTCTGCGGCTTGATTTTTTTGGGCGACCATCTCCCCCTTAACCCCACATGCGCGCTGTAAGCTTTCCAGCCTTTGGGCCATCGCATCTAGATGTTTGGGGCGCAAAGCTCCTAGAAATCTTCCGCATCGTACAAAATCGGCCTCAATGTTATTTTGCGTTAAAAATCCATCCATAAAATCAACAAACGAAATGCTTTCCCGCAAAATTTGGTTGGTACGCTCTGCCCCGTATCTGGCGGTAAGGCCCGCAATACCCAGTTTGTGAAAGCTAGGGCCCAACATCCCCCCATTGCGCGAACTTGCCCCCTCACCCAGTTGACCGGCCTCAAAAACAGCAACACTCAAACCCGCTTTTGCCATAACTAAAGCCGCACTTAGCCCCGTGTATCCAGCCCCGATAATGGCAACATCCACCCTGTCCGGTTGGCTGTGCGGTTTTGTGTTTTCGCGGGGGATATGTTCCCACCAATAGGGAGATGTTTTCATGAACTTTTTAGTCGCTTTTCATTGGCAAATAAGATTTAGCTTAATCAATACGCTCACAACGATCAAACAACGCCTTCATTTTATTTCGGTCGTCATTTAAGAGAAAACTGGGCTGATCAAGAAAACACAATTAAAGGATATGCGCAGACCATGCCATTTCACCCCCCCCAATTCCCAACGGATTCCCACGGTTGGCAAGAACTACTGCCCCTGAGAAAACCAACTAAAGAATTGTCCGGGTCCCATACGTATAAATGGACAATTGTTGGCGCGGGCCTGACGGGCTTGGCTTGCGCGTTTAGATTGGCAGAACTCCACCCAAACGATAAAATTCTAGTGCTTGATGCACGTAAGGTCGGTCAAGGCGCTTCAGGGCGAAATGCAGGGTTTGCCATAGCGGCCAGTCATTTTCCCGGGGGATATGATCCAAAAGAAATGCCGCTCTATCAGCGTGTACGCCGCATCAACCAAACCGGTGTAAACCTGCTACGCACCCAGGTCACCGGCTTTAACATAAAGTGTGATTGGGATGAAAACGGCTTTCACCACGTGGCCGCAGATGCCAAAGCATTGGCCGAACACGATCACTACCGCGCCTGTCTTGACGCATTGCAAATTCCCCACACAAATCTTGAAGCCAATGAACTTGCTGAAAGGCTTGGAACATCTCACTATCGCAGAGGCCTTCATGTACATGAAGGGGCACTCATTCAACCAGCAGCCCTTGTGCATGGTCTTGCAGACAATCTACCAAAAAATGTAACTTTGGCGGAAAATACCCCCGTATTGGCGGTGCAACTGGGCGCACAACCCAATCTTGTTTTTCCCCATGGGGAGGTAAAAACCGACACGCTCATCCTCGCCACCAATTATGAAGCGCAAAAAATCGGCTTTTTGTCCAACCGGATGATCGGCAGTACTCTTTCGGGCAGTTTCACTCGCATTCTCACCGCAAAGGAACGGGAAAGCCTTGGCACATTAAAACACTGGGGCATCCTGTCCTTGCATAGTGCTGGCGCAACGGTACGCCTGACCAATGATGGCCGTATCGTTTTGCGCAACGCCATCGAGTATAATGGGGGGCAATTACTGGATGAAAAAACCATTGCCCAGCGTCAAACCATCCACCGGGCCGCATTTGAAAAACGCTTCCCCCAGCTAAGCCATGTACCATTTGAACACAGCTGGTCCGGTGTGGAGGGAATTACCGCCAACGGCACAAATTTCTTTGGCAAACAGGCTGAAAACATTTATCTGGCGGGCGGATATAATGGCTCTGGAGTGTCTCGCGGCACAAGCTTTGGTCGGGCCATCGCCGAATATGCCAGCAATGTCCTCTCAGATTTAGTCGATGATTGCAGTGTTTGCGCACCCGCTAAATTCCTGCCGCCTCGGCCCTTTTTGGACATTGGCGCGGCCCTGACCATTCGTTCAAGATTTAGCGGCGTTGGGCTTGATATTTAGTCCCCACCCTAACACTCACTTTATTTGATCCTTCAACGCCGCCACCAATTGCCCAATCTCATCCGCCGTATTGAAATAATGTGGCGCAGCCCGAAGCAATAAAGGTAGTTTACGGGCCTCAAAATCCAGTCTGGAACTGTCCACGCCAGACGTGCCAATAATGATGTTTTTTGCCCGCAATGCCGCCACCGTTTCAACAGGGTCCAGCCCCTCAATTGAAAAGCTAACGATAGCGCAATGGCGCACCCCAGCGTCGTGAACCTGCGCGCCCTTAATTGTGGTGAGTTGGTCGCGCAAGGTCTGAGCCAATTTCCAGGCCCGCTTTTGAATGTTGGCCAATCCAACATTATCGGCATAGGCCAGCGCGGCACCCAACCCGGCCCTCAGGGCGTAGGCATTTTCCCAAGTTTCAAATCGGCGCGCGTCCGACCGCAATTCATAGCGATTTTTCTCAACCCAATTGGCGGCGAAATGATCCACCACAACCGGTTCCATGTTTGCAATCAGGGCTTCCCGAACATATAAACACCCGATGCCACGCGGTCCGCGCAAAAACTTACGCGCTGTGGCGGACAAAAAGTCACACCCGATTTCAGATACATTCACCACCATCTGCCCGACAGCCTGACAGGCATCAAGCAAATAGAGCACCCCATATTTTTTCGCCAATTTGCCAACCGCTTGTGCTGGATTTACCAACCCCCCATTTGTTGGCACCCATGTAATAGAAATTAGCGCGGTAGGCTCGGCTAACATTTTCTCTAGCGCCTCCACATCAATTGCCCCATGGGCATCATTGGGGATCACTTCGATAATTATGCCATCACGCTTTGCTCGATGCAGATAGGCCACATAGTTTGCCGCATATTCAGCCTGACAGGTAAGCACCCGGTCACCACGTTTCAAAGGCAACGCATAAAATGCCTGACACCAACCCACCGTTGCATTCTCTACAATGGCAATTTCTTGAGGCTTTGCCCCCAACAGATTCGCGACTTGATCATAGACCCCACCGAGCATCTCACTCTGTTGGTTTGCCGCCCCATAGCCACCGATTTGCGCCTCCAGATTAAGGTGATCGACCATGGCGTCCACCACCACTTGGGGCATCAGCGAAGCCCCAGCCGAAACAAGATGGTTCACATGGGATACGCCGGGCGTGTCGGCCCGTACCTGTTCGATATCAATGCTCATTGGTTTCTCCTCTTCAGGGCCTTAATCAATTGGTGCAAAAAACGCTTCATTGCGCCCTGTTACCTCGGCCCACAATCGATCCCCATAGCTAAAATGCCACCACTCTTCAGGATAGTTAACCATACCAAACCCATGTAATGCTTCAACCAGCATATCGCGATTTTTGCGAATTTCAGGGGAAACGGGCCAAGCCGTGGGTGCTATCCCGCTAAGCCCATTCATCGGCCCAACAAAATCCAATTCCGTACGATCTGCCAGAGCCAGTTTTACATCAATCGCCGCACCGGCCTGATGTCCAGAGCCAAAACCATCCGGGGGCGAAACCCAACGCGATGCTTCCGTATAGACTTGATCTTTTGACCAGTCAGCATGATCCTGCGTTATTTGTTCATAAACCGGGTTCCACAATTCCCATTGCCGTGCGCGCGGGCGAAACGCTTCAAATATCATCAGGCACAACCCCTCCTGCAAACTTTGAGAGCAGCGCAAAACTTTGTCCCGCACGACACGCCGTATGCGCCAATCGCTGGCAACAGCTGGATTAAGAAACAACCGGTCCGTTTCAACAAACTCCACCATATCTACAGGAATTTCTTGCTCAAAGACGTTAATCAAAACACATGCCTTTCCATGAAAAAATCGCAATATATAACCAGCACACTGTGCTCATTTCGAACATTGTGTCCCTATGCGTCTACATTTTCAAGCTAGGAATTTGCACAAGTCAAGCAAGCTTGTTGCAATCACAGGTTGATGGCGACGTATCGGTTAATGACCACAAACCTATCTGCGGGCATTCAACAATATGTTGGCAATTTCAACAAAACCTTCGCCGCCTCTTTCATTGGATATATAGGCCGGATTGCTCTGCATCTTCCCCTCAAAGTCACGGACATTGGCAACCCCGCACGCATAGGGAAAAAACTCAAACATCGGACTGTCGTTTGGGCTATCGCCACAAAAAACAATTTTTTCTCGGTCTTTTTCAATATCGATACCCAACCGTTGCTCGGCAAAAGTTCGGCTCATGGTAAGCTTATCAAAATCCCCAAACCAACCGTTCACATGAATGGATGAAACCTTGGCAACAGCGCCTTCTTCTTCAAATATTTCTTTGATCCTTAAGACATCTGCATCCACCAACGCCGGCACATCCTCGCAAAAGTCAATCGCCAGATCGCATTCTCGATAAAGCTGGTCCGCCGATATCGCGCATTTTGGAACTTCTCGGATAACTCGCGCGCAAATAACATCAAGCTTTGTGCGGTTTTCTTTTCTCGCCTCTGCATCCGCATAAAAGAAACGCAGCATTTTTTGCCTGTCCCTGTCATAGGAAAAATAAAACGCCCCGTTTTCCCCCACACCCCCCGCAACGGGCCAAAGCCGAGCGATCATATCGCACCAACCGGCGGGGCGACCCGTAACCGGCACCACGAAAATTCCCGCTTCATTCAACCCATGCAATGCGGCGTAGGCACGTGCACCAAGCTGCCCTTCATTGGTCAATGTGTCGTCAATATCCGTAAATACGCAGCTTACATTTTTTGCGATTTCAAGCGGAAATTCTCTCAAGGGCTTCATCATTTAATTTCGTCACTTCCATATTTTCAAAGAATATGCACCAACCAATACTCGCGGGCCTTAATAAAAAGGATGCGGCCCGGTTCTGCAAGCCAAATCAATACTTGTTGACCTGAACCCGTTGCTAAATTCATGCAGCATATACCCGCCAATATTTGTCGTGAAACCCACCGGGGCATCATCACGATAATCCGCTGGAAAAGTGCTCGCGGTAGAGGGGGCCGAAATAGCAATCGTATTGCCAACCATGCCAACAATCATATTATGCACATGGCCACAAATAATCCGTGTCTCCACTTTGGCATCACCCAAAATTTCAGCCAGGCTCCCTGCATCTCCCAAACCGATTTGATCCATGAACTGGATTCCACTGGAAAAAGGGGGATGATGCATGGCAATGAGTATTGGTTTGACGACTTCCCCGGCGACGATATTTTTAAGAAATGCCAGACTCTGCACGCCCAACACCCCCTTTCCCTCACCACATATTAACGTATCCAGCCCGACTAAAACAAATCCTTCAAAATCATGTCGCCAGTTTATTTTCCCACCCGAGGGCATAGTAGGTAGATCCGAAAAGCAAGTCCTCATAGTTTCCCTATGGTCATGATTTCCAGGAATAACAAAGTAGGGTAAATTTAGTCGGTTGATCTGTGTGCGGAACAATTTGTAACTATCCGCGTGGCCATCATCTGAAATATCGCCGGTAACAACGATTGCGCTAACAGGATATATTTTGTCCAAGTGCTCAATGATCGCATCAATTGCAGCTTCAAAATTTTTGGCGGGCAAAACCTGACCGGACAACGTCCCCGGCTCAACGAGTAAATGCGGATCAGAAATCTGCAAAATGCGGGTCATATGCTTAATCCTGTTTTACTTTTCCGATACGCGGCCACAGTCAAAGGGTGCGGCTCCGAGCGAGCAGACCGCACCAACCTCTACTTAATTCCCGCCCGCAGGAACGCTTGAACGAACTGGCGTTGAAACACCAAAAACGCAACCAGCAAAGGGGCAACCGACATAATTGTAGCGGCAGAAATTATTGAAATATCAACCCCGTTTTCTGGGGCTGCAAATATTGATAGGCCAACGGTCAGTGGACGTGTTTCGGGGGAGTTGGTTACAATTAAAGGCCACAAAAAATTGTTCCAATGGGTTGAAACGGAAACCAAAGCGTAGGCCAAGTATGTTGGCTTCGCTAAGGGCACATAGACCTTGAACAAAACGCCCAATCGAGAACAACCCTCAATTCTGGCCGCCTCATCCAATTCAATGGGCACAGACTTAAAGGCCTGCCGCATCAAGAAAATTCCGAATGCCGAAGCCATATAGGGCATCCCGACACCAAGAATACTGTCAAACAATCCCAACCGGGAAACCATGGCATAATTCTCAACAATCAAGATTTCAGGAAGAATGAAAAGCTGGAGAAGAACCAGAATAAAAACAATATCTTTCCCCGGAAAATTGACCTGAGCAAATGCATATCCCGCAAGGGTTGTTACAAAAAACTGGCCAATGAGGACACTTGTCACCAAAAGAAACGTATTCGCAAAATATTGTATCCAGGGCGCCCCTTGCCAAACAGTGCTAAAATTTTCGAGTGTCCAGCTGGATAACAATCTAAAATTCACCGCATCACTGGTTGAGTGAAAGGCTGCCCACACAGCAAATGCCAACGGCGCAATCCAAATAATGGCCAAAAGAAACGCCCCAAGCGTATCAAGTTTATTGGTGATGTCCCTCATTGATAATGCGTCCTTTTATCCATGTAGAAAAACTGCACGGCCGCTATAATGCCCAGCACCAGTAATACCATTATCGTCATAGCCGCCGCATGGGGGGCATCAAAAAAGGCGAACGCCATTTCCCAAATGTAATAAAGAATAAGCTTGGTTGCATCATTCGGGCCGCCCTTGGTCAGGATAAATAAATGGTCAATCAGCTTCACGGAATTGATGATGGCGTTGATCATTATGAACAGGGTGGTGGGCATCAGCAAAGGCAAAACAATACGCCTTGTGTAGGTCCAGCGACTTGCGCCCTCCAGATCAGAAGCTTCGCGCAAATCCGCAGGGATTGTTTGCAGCGCCGCCAGATAAAAGATCATGAAAAACCCGGCTTCTTTCCAGATGGTCACAATGCTTATGGCCCATAAAGCCGTTTCAGGTTGACCCAACCAATTCACCGAAGGAAGCCCAAAAAATCCACC
>JAJRRG010000125.1 GCA_024279675.1 Alphaproteobacteria bacterium | reverse complement strand
TGCCATATTCATAGTGCCTTTCGCTAATGCGATAATAAGCCCCTCATGGGGCGGTCTGTATTACATCGAATTTTTGGATAGTGATGTATGCAGACGCGATACTACTCGCTAAGCGTCATCAATGAACCGCAATATTCAATGGGCTCCTTTTAGCGTGAATAATAAAATTCAGCAATATCAAAACTGAAAAATCGCACTTGCACGTATCAACCACCACTTATCACCCAAGATAATCTTGTAACGGGCGCACATTTAAGTTGCCATCCGCATAGGCAATAATGCCGTCAACTGCAGCAATTGCACCAGGTACCGTCGTATAATAGGGAACTTTTTCGATGAGGGCAGAGCGACGTATTGCGCGACTGTCCGAGATGGCTTTTTTCCCATCTGTGGTATTTATGACGAGTTGTACCTCACCATTTTTTATGGCGTCAACAATATGTGGACGTCCTTCGAGAACTTTATTGATCTTTTTTGTCTCCACGCCATGCTCATTTAAGAAGCGCATTGTGCCCCCGGTGGCGATGATTGAAAAACCGGCATCGACAAGTTTTTTCATCGACTGTGCCACGCTTGATGTCTTATCATTTTCCCTTACGGAGATAAAAACAGTGCCACTTTTGGGCACAATGACCCCAGCACCGAGTTGGGATTTAGCAAAAGCGATGGAAAAGTCCGTATCAAGGCCGATGACTTCGCCGGTTGATTTCATTTCCGGGCCTAAAATTGTATCGACCCCTAGGAAGCGGGCAAACGGGAACACGGCTTCTTTTACGCCAATATGCTTGAGGGGCTTGTCGGTGAGGTTAAAGGTGCTGAGCTTTTCACCCGCCATCAGGCGTGCGGCAATTTTTGCAATGGGTTCGCCAATGACTTTTGCGACAAAGGGAACCGTGCGTGAGGCGCGTGGATTAACTTCAAGCACATAAAGCGTGCCCTCTTTTAGTGCAAATTGCACATTCATCAGGCCACCAACTTTAAGGGCTAGCGCCATCTCGCGGGTTTGGCGTTTGAGTTCGGCAATGATTGCGTCATCAAGACTTCTGGGGGGGAGTGAACAAGCGCTGTCCCCGGAGTGAACTCCAGCTTCTTCAATATGTTCCATGATGCCGCAGACAAACACGTCCTCACCATCGCACAGGCAGTCCACATCGATTTCAATGGCGCCACTTAGATAGCTGTCAAACAATAGCGGGTTTTTGGCGATTACTGAATTGATCTGCCCGGTTTTATCATTGGGGTATTGCTGGCGCACGCTTGGGGGAACGAGGCCGGTGAGGGTGGATTGAACATAGGTTTCAAACTCATCAGCGGAATGGACAATGGCCATGGCGCGACCACCCAAGACATTGGAGGGGCGGATAACCAGCGGGAAGTTGATTTCTTCGGCCACAATGCGCGCTTGTTCAAGGGAGTGGGCAATGCCATTTTTGGGTTGAGTGAGGTTGAGGCGGTTGAGCAGTTTTGAAAACTGGTCCCTGTCCTCGGCTAAATCAATGGAGGTTGGTTGAGTTCCCAAAATCGGCACACCTGCTTTCTCCACAACCTCTGCCAAACCAAGGGGGGTCTGCCCGCCAAATTGCACGATGACCCCGTGCAGGGTTCCCGCCTGCATTTCGGTTTCTAGGATTTCGACGACATCTTCTTCTGTTAACGGTTCAAAATACAGACGATCCGATGTGTCGTAATCGGTGGACACTGTTTCTGGATTGCAATTGACCATGATCGTTCCATAGCCTGCGTCCGTGAGGGCAAACGCGGCGTGGCAACAGCAATAATCAAACTCAATGCCTTGGCCGATGCGGTTTGGCCCGCCGCCTAGAATAACCACTTTTTTGTTGTTTGTGGGCTTGGCTTCGTTGACCGCTTCCCCGGCAAAATCCGTTTCATAGGTTGAATACATATAGGCGGTGGGGGCGGCAAATTCTGCGGCGCAGGAATCAATACGTTTATAAACCGGGCGCACATTATGGCTAAGCCGTAAGGCGCGCACGTCGCCGGCATCTTTTGCGACAAGTTCGCCAAGGCGTGCGTCGGAAAAGCCCATGGATTTTACCAAAGACAGGTTTTCCTTGTCATTGGGCAGGCCGTGCTCACGAATTTTATCTTCCATTTCAACAATGGAGCGGATTTGATCCAGAAACCATGGGTCAATAAAACAGGCTTCGAAAATATCATCATTGTTCCATCCCAGCCGCATGGCTTCAGCCACATGAAGCAGGCGGTCGGGGGTAGGTTTTCCGAGGGCGGCACGGATAGCGTTTTTGTCGTCATCTTTGCCAAGATCTTTATTGAGGCCGGGAATACCAATTTCGTTAAATCCGGTGAGGCCCGTTTCCAAGGAACGCAGGGCCTTTTGCATGCTCTCAGCAAATGTGCGCCCGATGGCCATGACTTCGCCCACGGATTTCATGGCAGTGGTTAGCCGATTGCTGGCTCCGGGGAATTTTTCAAAGGCAAAGCGGGGGATTTTTGTGACCACATAGTCGATTGTAGGCTCAAAGCTGGCGGGGGTTGCGCCTAACGTAATATCATTGTCCAATTCATCCAGCGTATAGCCAACCGCCAGGCGTGCGGCCACCTTGGCGATGGGGAAGCCCGTGGCTTTTGAGGCCAAAGCTGAGGAACGCGAAACCCGCGGGTTCATTTCGATAACAATCAAACGTCCGTCAGCGGGATTGACTGCAAACTGCACGTTGGAGCCGCCGGTTTCTACGCCAATTTCGCGCAGTACCGCGATCGAAGCATCGCGCATGATCTGATATTCTTTATCGCTTAGGGTGAGGGCGGGGGCCACGGTGATCGAATCACCCGTATGCACGCCCATCGGGTCGATATTTTCAATGGAGCAGATGATGATGCAATTGTCGTTTTTGTCACGCACGACTTCCATCTCATACTCTTTCCACCCCACAACGGATTCCTCAACCAGAACTTCGGTGGTGGGGGAGGCGTCCAGTCCTCTTTCGATTATTTCAAGATATTCATCTTTGTTATAGGCAATACCACCGCCGGTACCTCCCATGGTGAAGGACGGGCGAATGATGGTTGGCAAACCAACCTTTTCCAAGGCCTCAAGAGCTTCTGGAATGTTATGGGCCAACATGGAGCGTGGGGTTTCAAGCCCGAGTTTATCCATGGCGGCGCGGAATAGGGCACGATCCTCGGCCTTGTCAATTGCTGCGGCGTCCGCACCGATCATTTCCACATTGTATTTATCGAGCACGCCCATTTTGCGTAAGGAGAGTGCGCAGTTCAAAGCTGTCTGGCCGCCCATGGTGGGCAACAGAGCATCCGGCCGCTCTTTTTCGATGATTTTAGCCACCACTTCGGGGGTGATGGGTTCCATATAGGTTGCGTCTGCCATTTCCGGATCGGTCATGATGGTTGCCGGGTTGGAATTGACCAGAATGATGCGATAGCCTTCTTCCTTGAGGGCTTTGCAGGCCTGGGTACCTGAATAATCAAATTCGCAGGCCTGACCAATAATAATAGGGCCGGCGCCGATAATCAGGATGGATTTGATATCTTCTCTTTTGGGCATCGCAATTTGCTCACATTGGGGCGTGGCGCAGGGTGTCCACTGGACGCGGCGCACGCAGAATTTGTTTATCTCAAGAGTTCGGCGGTGTTTAGCGCAAGTTTAGTGTAATTTCTAGTATTGATATTGCCAATTGTGGGTTTATCCAATTGAGAACTGGTGTTGATTGTTCTGAACCCTTAGTATGTGAATTAAGAGGCAAGTTTTGGAGCGGTTTTATGAAATGGCAAGGGCGCAAGCGCAGTAGCAATATTGATGATAGGCGCGGACAGGGTAATACCGGTGGGAATTCTCGCCGACCCAGCGGAAACCGTGGGTTGGGTCGCATTCGTATGCCAACTGGCGGGCGCACGGGTGCCGGGGGCATTGGCAGTATAGGTTTGATCATCGCAATTGTGGTGATTGGAATGGCGCTTGGAGTTGATCCGATGCAATTGCTCAACGGTAATGTTCCAACCAGTTCTACTCCTCAAACAACACGCTCGAACAATCCAGTGGGCAATGATGATCTTGCACAATTTGTCGGGGTGGTTATTCAGGAAACTGAAGACCTGTGGAGTGATGTGTTTACTCAAAACAATTTGACCTATGATGCGCCCACCGTGGTTTTGTATTCAGGGCAAACCTCAACCGGCGGGTGTGGTGTTGCCAATGCGGCTTCGGGGCCGTTTTATTGTCCGGGCGACCAGTTTGTTTATATTGATCTGTCGTTTTATGAAACTTTGCGCAGTCGTTTTGGCGCGCCGGGGGATTTTGCCCAGGCGTATGTTTTGGCCCATGAAATCGGCCATCATGTGCAACAGCTTACCGGAGTTTTGCCGGAGTTTAATGCAGCGCGCTCGCGCCTCTCCCAGCAGGAGGCCAACCTGTGGTCGATTAAGGTTGAATTACAGGCCGATTGTTATGCGGGCATATGGGCGGCTTATGCGGGGCAAGAGAACCTGTTGGAAAAGGGCTATATTGCAGAGGCACTTAATGCGGCGAATCAAATTGGCGATGACACTTTGCAACAAATGACGCAGGGCTATGTTGTGCCAAAACCTTTAATCATGGTACCTCGGAACAGCGAAAACGCTGGTTTGAAATTGGCTATAGCACATCTGATGTGGGTGCATGCGATACGTTCGCCGCCGCTCGTTTATAACGGAACATATTTATGAAAAACTTTGATGTTGTGGTGATCGGTGCCGGAGCCGCCGGGATGATGTGTGCCATCGAGGCGGGTAAGCGGGGTCGTTCGGTTTTGGTAATTGAACACAGTAAAAAGCCTGGCGAAAAAATCCGTATTTCGGGCGGCGGGCGGTGTAATTTTACCAATGTTGATACATCGGCGAAAAATTTTATTTCAAACAATCCTAAATTCTGCCTTTCGGCCCTTAGTCAGTTTTCCCCGCTCGATTTTATTGATCTGGTCGACCGGGAGGGCATTGAATGGCACAAGAAAGTGCTAGGGCAATTGTTTTGCGATGAAAGTGCCACCCAGATTGTCGATATGCTTTTGCGGCATATGGCAGCTGCCAAAGTAACTTTGTGGACGGATAGTGAGGTGCGGGCCATCGGCCAACGCGAAGGGGGATATTTGATCTCAACGGGCAAAGAAAGCGTTGAGTGTGCTTCGCTGGTTGTTGCCTGTGGTGGCAAATCTATTCCCAAAATGGGGGCGAGTAATTTTGGCTACAAGATTGCCGAACAATTTGGTGTCCGGGTCAATGAAACTCGTCCGGGATTGGTTCCACTAACGTTTGAACCTGGGTTCTTGGCGCAAACTACCCCCTTGGCGGGGGTATCGGTTGAGGCGGTGATTACCTGTGGCAAAAAATCATTTAGGGAGGCTTTGTTGTTTACTCACCGGGGGTTGAGCGGGCCGGTGGTTTTGCAAATTTCCTCCTATTGGCGGCAGGGGAATATGATCAACATAAACATGTCCCCAGACGTGGATATATTTGAAGCCCTGAAACAGGCGCGCGATGAAAACGGCAAGCAAGATGTGCAAACTGCGCTGACACATTTACTGCCCAAAAGTCTCGCCCATATGCTTGTCGGCGAGGATGTGGGGCGGATAGCAGATCTGGGTAATAAGAAACTGATGAACATTGCTGCGCGGGTACACAATTGGCAGGTCAAACCCACCGATAGCGAGGGATATCGCACGGCGGAAGTAACTCTAGGCGGGGTGGACACACGTGACCTTCAGGCCCGAACGCTTGAGGCGCGCAAGGTGCCGGGCCTTTATTTCATCGGCGAGGTCGTGGATGTGACGGGATGGCTTGGCGGGTATAATTTTCAATGGGCATGGTCATCTGGTTTCTCAGCGGGACAGGTTGTATGATGCCCATTGAATTTAGGTCTCATGCGGGCATGGTCATCTAGTTTTTCAGCGGGACAGATTGTATGATGCCCATTGAATTTAGGTCTCATGCGGGCATGGGGTTCAAGTTGTTCAGCGGGGCAAGTGGTGAATGATCATCAATTTAAGTTTTCTGCAGGTATGGGTGTGATGGGTGAACGGGTTTGAATAGTGATGTTTCCCTTGTTGCGGACTGTTCAAAATGTGCGGCCCTTTGTTGTGTGGCCTTTGCATTTGAAAAATCGGATCAGTTTGCCCTCAACAAAAAAAGTGGCACCCCTTGCCCAAATCTTGGCGAAAAGGGCAAGTGCATGATCCATGATGATCTTGCTTCAAGCGGCTTTCCGGGGTGCGCGCGTTACACTTGTTTTGGCGCTGGACAAAGGGTGACGCAAGAGGTTTTTGGCGGGCAAAACTGGCAACAAGATCGCGCGCTTTTATCCCCCATGTTGGAGTGTTTTTTTATTATGACCCGTGCCCATGAGTTGCTGGCAATTTTGGCGGAGGCTACCAAGATGGATTTGTCGGATGCCAAGCGGGAAAGTATCGCAGGTTATATCAAGCAGTTAAATCCGACCAATGGCTGGGATATTGCTCGCTTGCATAGGTTTGCACAAAGCTCTCTTGAGCATGATATTCGAGAGTTTTTTACGTCTTTGCGCCACGGGATTTGAATGAATCTAAAACCCGTCCACATTTGACCAACTTTTCTGATTAGTCCTAATTTCTTATGTGGTGGGTACATTTTTAGGAGAAAAATATGTTGAGGATTTTTGGTGTTGCACTTGGTGCGTTGATGATGACAGCTGCGGCGCAGGCTGGCACCATTGGCTATGTCTGCGATGGCAGAGTTCAGCTGATTGTTGCGCCAACTATGGAAAAAGCGGGCCAATGTGCATCAATTCTTACGGGGGAATGCGAGGAAGGTTTCAGAATCGAAGCTGGTTATTTTGCCATTGCTGAGGGCACAAACGGAATTACCAACGGCACCTCGGCCGGCGCCGCTGATGCGACAAGTGCTATGCAAACAGCCATGAGCACCTGTACAGCGCAAAATGGCGGGGAATGTAGTCTGACCGCATCTGGTCAAGACGACGGGGCTACTTTTTTCAATTGCGAATAAAGCCTGAGCAAACAAAGCCCGAGTGAATAATCTTGGTTGCGAATAGTGGCCATTGAGAAGCAAGGGTATTACAAATGCAAAAGACGGTTGAGGGGAAGCCTCAACCGTCTTTTTTATCAGCGTCTTGTTATCTACTCTTATTTGTTTATGCCCAACATACGTTTGAACACATTGGTTTTCAGTACAAAATGATGGAGCATTGCTGCGGAGAAATGCAGTACAATGAGCGGTACAAGCACGAATTTGGCCAAGGAATGCGTGTTGGCGGCTACTTCAACCCCAAAGAACCACGCCACTGCACCTGATAGGGGCATCAATAGCAACAGTGCGTAGAAAATATAATGTGTGGCTTTGGAAATCAGGCCCATAATTGGTGATTCAGAAGGGGGCAGGGCCGGAACACCGTGGCGAAGGCGCTCAAGCAGACGCCATGCCATCAGGACAAAAATTGATATGCCAACAATAGCGTGGGGGTTAGGGGTGGCAATATTTTCAATGGTGCCATCCATACGCTGTTTCCAAAGGTTAACGATGCCCTCATTCAGGAGAATTTGAAATATTACCATGAGCGCAATGGCCCAGTGAAGATAAATTTGGGTTTTTGAGAATTTTTCTGCGGTAGCCATAATTGTTGCCTCAACGGATTAAGTTAGTATTTGCTAACATAGGGAGCGTGATAAACTCAAGACAAAAAATATAGCACATGGGACGGGCAAAATGAAATATGCCCGTCGATTTTTGCGAAAATGGTATAGATTAGGCGGCTCTGGGTGGATGGGCTTGAGCCTGTTCAGCTTGTTTACTCAAGCCGTAAGCGCAATTTTGCAATGTGCTCGGTCCATATGGCGTTATGCAACTTTCTGGGTTTGGACTTCTAACTCTACAGCCTTTTCGCCCAATCCATTAACAACATTTTGAAGGCCTTTACTGAGGAAATTGCGTAACATCAAGGCATTCATCAACGAACCGATGGGGCCAAATTTCACTTTGTAGTCAAAATTCATATAAATTTTTGTACCGCCGCCAGATATAGGAAGAAGTCCAAACTTTGTAGATTGGCGATCCATTGGGAATGAACTTTCATATATGTCGATGACGTAATATTCGCCTTCTTTCCATTCAATGATTTCTTCACGGAGAAAATTTTTGCCATCACTGACATCACATTGGCGTCGTGTACCAACGCCGATGGGGTCTTGAGGGTTGAGTAGATAAGACTTGGATAAGTTTTTATTGAATAGATCAATGTGGGCAAAATCGCCCAGTAGCTTCCAGCAAGATTGGGGTGAGGCGGTTGTGTTGTGGGTAACTTGAACAAGGGACATTTGTTTTTCCTTAGGCTTGATTAGTCGCACCTCATGGTGCTAATACGTTATTTGAGAACGAGCGTTCTCTATATGTTAACTTGCGAGAATGCTCGTTCTCTGTCAAGGGTCTATTTGAACTTTTGCAACTGGGCCACTACCTCTGCAAGCAATTGAGTAAGCAATTGAGTAAGCGAACGGGTGCGTAAATTGGCAATTTGGGCCACGCGAAAATAAAAGGGTTTTGTCAATGTCTGGGCAGGTAACGTCAAAATTAACCACGCAAAATCAAGCGCTTGGGAAAGCGATGGATTTGTTTTGGGCGCATGGGGCGGAAGTTGCATCCTATGCTGATTTGGTGAAAGCCACGGGACTGAGTCGTAAGGCGCTATATGCCTATTGGCCGGACAAAGAAGCTTTGATCGGCGATACGCTTGATGTTTATTATGCGCAATTGGTGGATTTTCTGGCCGGTTTGTTGCATTCTGGTGGCCGCGCAGGTCTTGATGCATTTTGGGATGGATTTGAGCAAATTGCTCAGCAGGAGACTTGGCACGGTTGCTAGTTGTTTCGCACAGCCGACGGCCCGTTGCGCAAAAATGCCCATGTGCAGGAATTATATTTGAATTATTGCGATCATTTTGCCGGCGCGATTTCTAGCCAGATTAGCATGGCCCAGAAAGTTGGAGACATTGATGCGTTAATTGATGCGGAGGCCGCTGGCTTAATGTGTTTTTCCCTTGTGGGGAGTATGTCTACAATCGGTGCGCAATCCGGCTATAACCAACGGGTCAGCAAATTGCTAGATTTAGCCCGTACAAGTTGTGGCCTTGAAGTTACTCGTGCGTAACAGAATTATTCAGCGGCACTCACGTCGGTAAAATCGGGTTCAATATATTCAGGTATTTGCTGCATGCCTTTTTGTGCACGAATGAGGTTGAAAAACCGTGTGAACAAATAGTTCGCGTCATGGGGGCCGGGGGAAGCTTCGGGGTGATATTGCACCGAAAAGATGGGTTTTCCCTCAACACTCAAACCTGCATTTGACTTATCAAACAGCGAGATGTGTGTTTCGTTGACCCCGTTTGGCAAGCTGTTTCCATCCACGGAAAAACCATGGTTCATCGAGGTGATTTCGACTTTACCGGTGGTGAGGTCTTTTACCGGATGGTTGGCCCCGTGATGACCCTGATGCATTTTTTCGGTCTTGCCGCCCAGGGCCAGGGCAAGTATTTGATGGCCAAGACAAATACCAAAAACGGGTAAGCCGCTTTCGGTTAGCTCCTTAATTGTAGGAACTGCATATTTGCCTGTTGCCTCTGGGTCGCCGGGACCATTTGATAAGAAAATGCCATCGGGCTTGTGGGCCAAAATTTCCTGTGCACTTGTTGAAGCTGGAACCACCGTCACCTTGGCGCCCTGACTAGCAAGGGAGCGCAAGATATTGGTTTTAGCCCCAAAATCCATGGCGACAATATGAAACTGTGGGTCCAAGACTTTGCTGTGTCCCTCGTTCCATTCCCATGTACCGGCGTCCCATGAATAGGTCTGGTGTGTCGTGACTTCCTTGGCCAAATCCATGCCAATCAGGCCCGGGAAGGCGCTCAGGTCTTTTTGCATCGCGTCCATATCAAAATTACCATCTGGCGCATGGGTAATGACACCATTGGGCATGCCGCGCTCACGAATGTGGGCGGTCAATGCGCGGGTATCTAACCCTGCGATACCGATGATATTGCGTTTTTTCAGCCATTCATCAAGGGCCTCAGCGGCGCGATAATTTGAGGGGGCAGTAATATCTGTTCTTAAAATGCATCCGCGCACACCGGAAGTGGCGGCGGGGTTTACCGTTTCGATATCTTCAGGATTGGTGCCAACATTGCCAATATGGGGAAAGGTGAAGGTGATAATTTGCCCGGCATAGGAGGGGTCAGTCAGTATTTCCTGATAGCCTGTCATGGCGGTGTTGAAGCACACTTCGCCCACGGCGGAGCCCGTTGCCCCGAAGCCTGTGCCTTCAATGGTGGTGCCATCGGATAAAAGTAGTTTTGCGGTGGATTTGGTTTTTTGCCAGCCGGTCACGTGCAATTCCTTAGAATCTGGAGCAATACATGAATTTTTTGGACAATAGTTTATGGTCAAGGGCGCGTCAACAGGCCAAAACATGAATTTAATGTAATTAAAACAACGGCTTAAACCTGCGACAGATTGAGTATTGGCAAGGGTGGTTATGATAATGTATAAGTTCACGCTGTTGCAAATCAATATAAGAGAAATTATGCGCGATAGACTAGATAGCGATCTTAAGGACGCAATGCGGGCCCAGGATAAACTGAGAACAGGAACCCTGAGGCTGATTTTGGCCGCAATAAAAGACCGGGACATTGAGGCTCGGGGCCAGGGAAAGGAACAAATAGCCGAACAGGATATTTTGTCTTTGTTGCAAAAGATGATCAAGCAACGCGAAGAATCTGCTAAAATTTATGATGAAAACGAGCGTGCAGAACTGGCAAAAATTGAGCGTGCTGAAATTGCCATTATCGATGAATTTTTGCCCCAAGCCATGGATGAAGAGGCGTTAAACGCCGCTATTAAAGAAGCCATTGAGCAAACAGGTGCTGCCTCCCTGCGTGATATGGGCAAGGTTGTTGGTGTGCTTAAGGGTAAATATCCCGGTCAGATCGATTTTGGCAAGGCATCCAAAACCGTCAAGGAAATGCTCGGAGGCTAGGGCGTTTTTTTATTGGTTTCTAGTTGGTTTCGGGTTTTGGAATTTGGTTTTATGAAAAATCTTATGTTGAAATTCTTGATACTAATTTCTTTTCTGATTGCAGGATTTTTCCCCGGCTTTTCATCAGCGCAAGAACAGCAACCCGTTTCTGTTGTGCTGGCTGAAAAAGGTGTGCAGGCCAGTATTGAATGGTTGCACGAACAACCGCAAAACTCACAAAACCAGTTTTTGCTCGGCGGACTTGAAGCCTTGAGTGCGTTTGAGTTTCTGCTTCAAGTTCGCTATCAAAATTATTCCGGGGAGTTACCCTTGTTTCCGGGTGGCTCCGTGTCGCTTGATGAAAACCCTGATGCGGTTTTTGATCCTGCTTTTGTGGAGACTGCGCTCACGGGTGCTTTGGAACGGCTAGCCCGGTCTCAAATCTATTTGGATAATGTTGCGAGAAAAAATTTCTTTGCAAACCTGAACCCGTTTTTGATCTGGCTTGATATAAATGGCAATGGTCAGCGGGACGACAATGAAGATTTGATGGATATGATTGGTTCTCTGCCCGGATTGAGCATGGGAGGGGATACCGATTTTAATGTGCGGTTTGATAGTGCTGATGCCAACTGGCTGTTGGCTTATGTGCATGTGCTTTCGGGCATGTCTGAATTGCTTTTAGCACTTGATCCAACAACAGCCATCACGACCATTACTCAGGGGCGCAAATTGCTTGAAGAAGCTGGCGAGATTTTGCCTGATCCCATTTTGGGGGGCGGGGCAGATGAATTTATGGATACGGCGGCTATTTTGTTGATGGCCTTTCGCGGGGTGCCAGATAAATCCCGAACGCGCGCATCTCTTATGCATTTCAAAGCAATGATTACCCATAATCAGGAATTTTGGCGTCAGGTGATGCTGGAAACAGATGACGAGCGGGAATGGTTGCCCAACCCTGCTCAAAAGTCAGCCTTTGGGGTTCGGGTTGATGCAAAAACTGCCGCGGCGTGGCAAGCGGTATTGGCTGAGATTTCGGATGTTTTGGAGGGGCGTGTGTTGCTTCCCCATTGGCGCGTGGGTAGCCGCAATGCCAAAACTGGTGTTGGAGTTAATTTTGCCCGACTTATGACCGATCCGGGGGACTTTGATCTGATACTTATGATCCATGGGGCGGCGATTGCGCCGTATTTGGAAAATGGCCGGATTGTTAATATGCAAGTGTGGCAAGAGTTTTCTAGATTAACCGGTGGGCAGGGGGGACTGTTTTCCCTTTGGCTTAATTAGGGCATATATTAAAGTTCGTGATAATTTTTTATAAGAAAGAGCATTATTGATATGGCACAGTTTCGTGTAATTTGGGTTGTGGCCTTTGGCTTATTTGTTTTTTCTATATTGCCAACACAGGCGCAAAATATACCCCCTGCTGATCATCAAATCTGGGACGAATACCATAACGCCAGATTTGGGGTACGCTCTGATGTGCCACTCATCGGCTTTATGGCTCACCCGGAATCGGCGAACGGGGATGGGAAGAACATATTGAGTGAAACGCGGCAAATTACTATTTCCGTATTTGGATCACGTTGGAATATTATGTCGAACTCTTTTGCGGATTATCGTGCGCAACAGCGGCAAATGCTTCTGGAACAGGGGGCCGAAATCACATATGCCCCCGGTGGCAGGACATGGTTTGTTTTTTCGGGCTATCTGGGGGATCAGATATTTTACTTCAAAAGCATAACCCGCCAGGGGTGTGCCGCTGCGGGGCATATCTACTTTTTATTTCCCACGCATGAGAAAAGTGTAATGAGCCCGATTATAGAGCATATGGAAGATAGTTTTAGCCTTGGCATAAGTGATGGGTGCCCAAACTAGGGTATCAAAATGTTTGAACATAATGTCGCTCTAGAGACGCTTAGCTCGCAAGATTGCGATGATTTGTTGCAATTTGAGTTGGAAAACAAAGCATATTTTGAGCAATTTGTACCCCCACGTAAGGAAGGGCTCTTGACAGATGCGGGGATGGCGCGGGCGGTTGATATATTGATCGGTGAAATGATCGCCGGGAGCGGGGCCTATTATCTTCTCTGGCAAGGTGACGCTGTTATCGGGCGATTTAATTTTACTCTTGTGGGTGAGAATGTTGCAGACCTTGGGTATCGCTTGGCGCAAAACCAGACGGGGCGGGGCGTCGCGACATATGGTCTGGGCTTGGCGTTGGACGAAATGAAAAGTAGGCTTAAGCCTACAAAAATCATTGCTGAGACAACGCCGGATAATGTTGGCTCTATTCGGGTAATGAAAAAGTGTGGATTTGTGCAAACCGGCATAAAACACGGCGTGGTTGAACTGCTGGGTCAAAAAGTGGATTTGCTCGAGTTTGAGCTAGAATTGAATTTTCATTCACGGCTATGTGAAACGGAATGATTTTGTGATCTGAAGGCATTGACCTAAGTTGTCCTGATTAAAAACGCACGGGAAATGCGAGGGGAATAATGGTTAGCCGCAGAATAATTATAAAGTTTATTGGTGCTTTTCTGGCAACGGGAACCGGTTTGTTGCCCGGTGTTGCATTGGCTGAAAAGCTGGAGGTTTTTGCCACATCAAGAGGCATTGCCATCAATGGATATGATCCGGTTGCCTACTTTACCCAAGGGGCGCCTGTTGAGGGACTTGAGGAACATTCGGCGATGTGGAAGCGTTCGCGCTGGTATTTTTCTTCGGCTGAAAACCGGGCATTATTTGTGGCTGACCCAGAAAAATATGCACCCCAGTACGGGGGCTATTGTGCCTTTGCTGTGAGCCGGGGATACACCGCACCTACGGTTCCAGAGGCATGGACGGTAACCAACGGCAAACTCTACTTGAATTTCTCGCTTGGGGTACGCGATATCTGGAGCCGTGATATGGAAGGAAATATCGCGAAAGCCGATGCCAATTGGCCCGGAGTTGTTCATTAAGAGATTTGCAGGCGCTGTGAAAAGCGGTGATCAGGAAATTTATTGTCCGCAGGGCAGGGTCTATATACCGAACAATAAATCCGCCAATTCATCCAAAGTTTTAATGTTTTCTACGGGGAACAGGTCGGGCAATTGATAAAACGTGTCATGGGGCCCACCGACCGCCTGACGGATTAGGGCCTGGCCCATGGCTTGCCTGGCAAAATTGGCTTGTTTGGCAAAGTCAGGGCGCATGGGCCAATTGGCGGCGTTTAGAAATGTGGCTAACAGCGCTTTGTCGCAATTGAAAACATCAAGATGGAGCTTTGCCAGTTCCAGGTGCCGATCCGCCACCATGGCGTCCCCCCAATCGATAATCCCAGATAATTTGTTTTCATGGATAAACACATGCCGGGAAAACAGGTCCCCATGGACAAATACCCGATCCGGTAGCACCAGCTTTGACATAAAGTCGTTGATTTGGGGGAGTAATTGTGGGGGAAGCGAGCTTTTTTCGGCGGCATCTACAATGTTGGGCTGAAGCCAATTCTCAACCGGGGCGATGTCGGATACCGGGAGCGCATGGATGCGCTGAATTTGTTGCCCGAGTTGTTGTGCTATAGTGTGGCGCTGGGGCATTGTAAGGTCGGCGTCCAACCAGTCTTGCCCTTTTATGCGTGCGGTGACGATATAGGGCCAGCTGCCATCCTCAAACAAGTGCCCTTTTGCCAGCATACGGGGTGCGCAAATTTTGGGGTCGGTCGCAAGGCGTAGGTGGGCGGCGCATTCGGCAAAGAACTTTTCTTTATGTCGGGGGATATGCCCAAATAGTTTAATCGCGCAATTATCAGAGATAAAAGTGGGATGGGTGCCGCCAACTCCGGCGCTGATCGTTGGGAGTTCCTGCACTAAGTCGTGTCGCTTTACAATTTTTTTGAGCGCAGATTTCCAAAATTCTAAATCCCCCTGCTTGGCTCGATAGGCAGAATTATCGACGAATTTGGGGGGTGATTTCATTGGTGGAATATACCAAGGATAGTCTAAAGGAGCAAATATTCATGTGTGGGTGCATTCGCAGATGGACGAAACTGTGATGACATATTAAAACATTCCACATGCGCTTTTCTGATACATTTCTGGAGGATATTCGACAACGCCTACCCATCTCGCAGGTCGTGGGGGAGTATGTGGCGTGGGACAAGCGTAAAAGTCAGGCGGCGCGCGGTGATTATTGGGCCTGTTGCCCCTTTCATGGGGAAAAAACGCCCTCGTTCCATGCGGATGATCGGCGTGGGCGCTACCATTGTTTTGGGTGTGGGGTTTCGGGGGATCATTTTCGGTTTTTAACCGAGCATGGGGGACTGAATTTCCCTGAGGCGGTGGAAAAACTTGCCGGGGAGGCCGGGGTGCCTATGCCCGCACGGGATGCGCGGGCGGAAAAGCAGGACCGGGAACGCGCAACCCTGCATGAGGTGATGGAAGTGGCAACGCAATATTTTGAAGCGGCGCTGGCCCACAATATCGGGGCGCGCGCCCGTGGATATTTGAATGAGCGGGGGGTTTCTCCCAGTTTGCAAAACCAGTTTCGTATTGGTTTTGCCCCAGATAGTCGTAACGGGCTAAAGGAACATCTGGCGGCCAATGGCATTCACGCCGACCAAATGGCGGCAACGGGGCTGGTGGTGCATGGTGAGGATATTGCCGTACCCTATGACCGGTTTCGCAACCGGGTGATGTTTCCGATTAAAGACTTTAGCGGTAAGGTTATCGCCTTTGGTGGGCGGGCGATGGATCCCAATGCACGGGCCAAATATCTTAACTCCCCTGAAACCGAACTCTTTCACAAGCGACGCACCCTTTATAATGGTCAAACGGCGCGCAAGGCTGTGCGTTCTGGCAAGCCCATTATAGTTGTTGAGGGCTATATGGATGTCATCGCATTGGCGGCGGCTGGGTTTGATGGGGCGGTGGCACCCCTTGGCACCGCGCTGAGCGAGGAGCACGTGACGATGTTATGGCGCATGGGGGATGTTCCGGTTCTGTGTTTTGACGGGGATGAGGCGGGTCAGCGCGCCATGGGTCGCACAACGGAAATAGTTTTGCCCATGTTGATGCCGGGTAAAAGCGTGTCCATCGCCACATTGCCCGATGGGATTGACCCAGATGATATGATCAAGGAACAGGGCGGAGCGGCGTTTGGGGCTTTGATTGACGCGGCGCGGCCCCTGTCGGAGATGGTGTTTGCGTTGGAAACGGCCTCTGGTTTGCCTTCTACCCCAGAGGGTCGAGCAGCTCTGGAGGCGCGGCTTTCCGCGCGGGTCAAAACAATTAAAGAACCCAATATTAACCGGCATTATTTTCAGGCGTTCAACGAGAAACTCAAAGCGTTTTTTGCGCCGGTTCGGGTGAATTATTCGGGGGGCGGAAAAGGGCGACAAAATCAACCCTATTCGGGAGCACGCGCTCGCGGTCAACAGGGGAAGTTTGCTGGGAACCACTCAGGGCGTGGAAACGCTGGGCGGGTCACGGTTTCGGATAGTTTGCGCAATTCGAGCATTATGAAATCCGGGCGTGCTATCGAAATTTCAAAGCGTGAGGCGGTGATTATTTCGACGCTGATAAATCACCCTGCTTTGGCTGGGGCGCAGTTGGAACGTTTAGCGGATGTGGAGTTTAATTCTTCATCCGCGCGCAAAATTCTTTCGGAAGTGATTGACTGGGTTACCTCAAATCCAAAAAGCAAGGTTGAAGAATTGCGGACGGTGTTGATACAAAACGGTTATGGGGGTGACCTTAAACGCGTGGATTTTATTGGTCGAGACCTTGGAATCTGGCAAAGTGGCGCAGAAATTGATGAATCTGACGCTGAAACCGGATTAAATCACGCATTGGCCTTGCATTACAAATCTGTTGAACTAAATAGAGAACTTAAGGTAGCCGAATTAGCGCTGGGGCAAGAGCCGAGCGAGGAATCATTTGAGCGGCTCCGGGATATTCAGAACCAAATCACGAGTGTCGATGGCACAGAAGCGTTGATTGAGGGATTTGGTTTGCTATCAGGACGTGCGACGCCGAGCTTTTGAACAAAAAGCTTGTGTAGTTTGCTTGTCCGTTTTCGTTTTTCACAAGAATGTACGAAATTGATAGGAAACCGGATTTGTTTGAACGAATGTGAAGAGCTTCGTTTTAATTACTCAATCTTTACCATGCGCAAAGCTATTGTCGTTTATTGGTTGACTTAAAGTTCATGCCTACACGGCCCGTTTTGACGGGGCCAGGAGACAATTGATGGCGACTAAAGCGCAACAAAAAACTAAAACCCCTGCAAAAGATGCCCCTGAGGTCACTGAAACGCCCGAAGCACAGGGCGCTGGCGATGGTCCCTTGTTGGATATGTCCGATGCGGCGGTGAAAAAGCTGATTAAAGTTGCCAAAAAGCGCGGCTATGTCACCTATGATGAAATAAATGCGGTTCTTCCCTCGGATCAGGTTAAGTCCGAGCAGATTGAAGATGTGATGTCCATGTTCTCTGAAATGGGTATCAATGTGATGGATGAGGACGAGGTTGA
>JAJRRG010000124.1 GCA_024279675.1 Alphaproteobacteria bacterium | reverse complement strand
GATTTTGGCCGTAGCTCTACGATAGCGATTATTATTATGTTGGCGGTTATGCCCATAATGATCTGGAACATTAGACAGGCTAACAAAGAAAAGGGCACACGATGATTAGCGCGGCTCTAAAACGTATGACCTCTCTAAAGCGCATGACATGGGGGCGAATGGGTGCCCATGCCCTATTACTATTTCTGGTGATAGTTTGGACATTGCCCACCGCCGGTCTGTTGATTTCGTCCCTTAGAGATAAGGATCAATTGGCCATTTCCGGCTGGTGGACTGCTTTGGTTTCAACCCAGCGCAATGAAGTTGTGCGTCTGCCAAAGGCGGACGCGCAAGTGGAGGAAAATGGTAAATTCATCATTCGTGGGGAATTGTTTGAGCCGGGCAGTGGGCGCACTATCGCGACCTTTGGAACCAGTTCAAACACACTTGGCGATGCCAAGCCTGACGATACTATCCCCATGCGTGACCAAGGTGAAATCACAGTTTCCTTAGAGGGGGCCTATGAATGGGTTTCGGATGAAATTTTTACCCACACAAGGGGCCCGCGCCTGTTTTACGAGGCTGCAATTCCGCCCCGGTTCACGTTTGAAAACTATGTTGAGGTCATGACCTCCGAAGGTATCGGGCGTTCTTTCATTAATTCGTTCACCGTAACTATTCCAGCAACAATCATCCCCATTTTGATCGCCGCTTTTGCAGCTTACGCGCTGGCGTGGATGTCATTCCCGGGTCGTGGGTGGATTGTTGCAATTATTGTTGGCCTGTTGGTCGTCCCCCTTCAAATGTCGCTTATTCCATTGTTGCGCATGTATAATTTTATTGCAGGTTTCACTGGAGGAGAGGCACGCGGATACATTGGCATATGGATGGCCCACACGGCCTTTGGTCTGCCTCTGGCGATATATCTATTACGAAATTATATGGTTGGTTTGCCCCGCGAAATTATGGAATCCGCACGAATTGATGGGGCTTCTCACTTTAAGATATTTACCACAATGGTATTGCCGTTGAGCTTTCCAGCTTTAGCTTCCTTTGCAATTTTTCAATTCCTGTGGGTCTGGAATGATTTGCTAGTGGCAACGGTGTTCTTGGGCAGTTCCGAGAAAACAATTGTGCTGACAGCGCGTTTGCGTGAATTGTTGGGTTCACGTGGCGACAATTGGGAAATCCTGACTTCAGGGGCCTTTATTTCAATAATCGTGCCACTGATTGTATTCTTCTCATTGCAACGGTATTTTGTGCGAGGTTTGTTGGCCGGATCGGTAAAATAATACCCAGAAGATAGGCCGCATCAATGAGTGGGCAAAAGCTCTAACTCAGGTCAATTCCATGGGTATTTATATCGTCCGCCACGAAGAATTTTGACGGCACGATTGTTTGCCGGCGCACGTTGGGTTTTGCGCATTGCTCAATTAGGCTTGTCACCAATTGCTCCCCAGCGTCGCGCAATGAGGAACGTACAAAGGTGAAAATCCCCTCATAAGGGGACAGGTCAAGATAGTTGAGCATGTCATCCATGGTGGCGACGGCGATATTTTCCCCCGGTGTACGCCCCGCTTGCAATAGGGCCGCTTGGCCCTCCACCGCCATCAAAGCCGACGAGTAAAGGATTGCGCTAATATCACCCTCAGCCAATGCACGTTTGGTGAGTTGATAACCCGCATTGGCCATAGGGTGTTTGGCATTGTATGTTTTAACACTCGATTTGGGCAAATTGAGTTTTTCCAATGCCAGATCGACCCCCTTTCGCCTTGCGGTTGCGAAGGTAAAGCGTGCGTCCCCATTTACAAAAGCAATTTTCTTGTGGCCATTGGCAATAAGCAATTGCGTAAGTTTTGAATAATTGCCCGGATTGTCCACATCAACCCACGAATATTGATCACTGCGCACATCGCGCGAATGAACAATAAAAGGTTTGCCGCTATCGAGTAAAAACTCAATGCGCGGATCATTATGCCGTGGCAGGTCAATAATAAAACCGTCGGCTGAATTGTCCCGCACGTACCGATCGTAAACATCAATCTGATGCTCGGTAGTGTCTGAGGTGAGCATTATATCATAGGAGCCAAGACGCGCGCCGCGTAAAACGCCGGCCATAACTTCGGAAAAATGCGGGTCAACAAACTTGTTATCATTATCTGACTGTACCCATGCAATGATTTGGGTACGTTGTGTGACCAGACGTTGGGCATTTCGATTGGGGCGATAGCCATGACTTTTGGCCGCATCTTGTACACGTTTGCGGGTTTTTTCCCCCACATCACTGTACCCGTTTAGGGCACGCGAAATCGTTGTAATCGACAGGTCAAGTTCCCTAGCAAGATCCTTGATGGTGATAGAGCGTTTATTCATTTACGTTTTGGTCCAAAATCTTGCCGTTAGAGGGATTTTTTCATCCCCTAACACGCCACTCAATATATAGAACGTAATTCCCCGATGTTCAAACTTTGTACAAGCACATCAGGTTTTAACTGTGTGTCATGGCTCAAAGTACATGATTTTTGGACAAAAACCCCTCACTCAAGCAAATTCTAACAGTTGACTATGCCCGTTTTAGTTCGTTAGTGTAAATTTACTAAAACGTTTTGGTAAACTGCGCGCGCCAGCATACATAAGGGTTCTAAAAATATCAACACAGGGTTGGCCACCATGTCGCGTGGGCCTAACTCAGGAATGCGGGTGTTGGTTTTTTTGATTACTTTGTTAGTGCACGAAGGCGTAAGCGGAAAAAAACACCAAAGAAGTCTAAAGAGCAAGAATATGGGGAAAAGATTTGTTCGACAATTACACCATTGATAGTGCAGTAAATGCGCGCAATTCCAAGCATGGGAAAAAAGTAAATTCTGCGCCGGGTGTCCGGGCAGATGAGAACGCTGACTGGTGGCGCGGCGCAGTAATTTATCAAATCTATCCGCGCTCTTTTCAGGATCATAACGGTGATGGAATTGGCGATCTGGTCGGGATTACCCAAAGGTTGGACTATGTTGCCGACCTAGGGGTTGATGCAATCTGGATTTCACCATTTTTCACTTCTCCGATGAAGGATTTTGGATATGATGTCTCCAATTATCGCGAAGTTGATCCCGTTTTTGGCACGATAGAAGATTTTGATCTGTTGATTGAAAAGGCCCATTGCCTTGGGCTTAAGGTCATTATCGATCAGGTTATTTCACATTCCTCCGACCAGCATCGATGGTTTCAGGAAAGCCGCCAGTCCAAGACCAATCCGCGCGCCGACTGGTATGTATGGGCGGAGGCAAAGCCAGATGGAACGCCCCCCAACAACTGGATGTCGATTTTTGGCGGGTCGGCTTGGCATTGGGATCCGCGACGTAAGCAATATTATTTCCATAATTTCCTCGCCTCCCAACCGGACTTAAATTTCCACAATTCTCTCGTCCAGGATGCGGTTCTGGGTGAAATGCGGTTTTGGCTTGACCGCAAGGTTGACGGCTTCAGGCTTGATACGGTGAATTTCTATTTTCATTCTGAAGGTTTAGAAACCAACCCGGCTTTGGCCCGTGAGCGACTGAACGCTTCCATCGCCCCCGATGTGAACCCCTACAATTTGCAAGATCATATTTACGACAAATCCCAACCCGAAAACCTGCCGTTCCTCAAAAAAATCCGCGAACTGCTGGATGAATATCCAAATGTAACCAGTGTCGGTGAAATTGGCGATGCGCAACATCAGCAGCGGATTATGGCTGAATATACCGCCGGGGATGATCGCTTGCATATGGCCTATGCCTTTGATTTTCTGGGTGGCAGCTTCGATGTGAAGAATTTTAGCGAAGCGATTATTGCCGCGTCCAAGGCTAAGGATAGTTGGCAATGTTTGGCGTTTTCCAACCACGATGTTGTGCGCCATGTTTCGCGTTGGGCCAAGCATGGACAGGAGGAAGATTTTGCGCGCCTTGCTGCCATGCTTTTACTTTCCATGCGCGGATCGGTTTGTCTTTATCAGGGGGAAGAGTTGGGGCTGACTGAAGCCGATATTGCCTTTGATGAATTGATGGATCCCTATGGGGTGGAATTCTGGCCAAACTTTAAGGGTCGCGATGGTTGCCGCACACCGATGGTGTGGCAGGCGCAGGCAAACTTTGGTGGTTTTACAACAGCCTCAAAAAGTTGGCTTCCGGTACCTGCAGATCATTTGCGTCGCGCCGTCGACCAGCAAGAGCGTTCCAATGCGGGTTCCGTGCTGGAGTTTTATCGCTAGTTTATCCAGTTCCGAAAAACCAGGGAAGCGCTCATATCCGGTGATATTGTATTGCTAGACGCGGGGGAAAATATACTGGCCTTTGTCCGGCATGGGAAAAACGAAAACATATTGTGTGCGTTTAATATGTCAAATGTGGCAGCAAATTTCCATGTGCCCAAGCATATGGCACTAAAAGATTTGGCAGCACCCGGTTCAGTTGATATTGATAATGCCAAAGAATTGGAACTTCCAGCATTTGGTGCATTGATTGCTCAAATCGTTTCGTAAAAATTCGATGATTTTCTTTTTTGGAGGGAACTATAATGACTGAACTTAAAATTACCGATCTGGATAAATCCTATGGCTCGGTTGAGGTTCTTAAAAAAATCAATCTGGATATTAAGTCCGGTGAGTTTATCGTTTTTGTGGGGCCCTCGGGGTGTGGAAAATCAACATTGTTGCGCTGCATTTCCGGCTTGGAAGAAATTTCTGGGGGTGATCTAGAAATCGGTGGTCGCCGGGTGAACGATGTGGCCCCCTCAAAGCGTGGTATTGCGATGGTATTTCAGTCCTATGCGCTTTATCCACATATGAGCGTTTACGACAATATGGCCTATTCGCTCAAGCTCAAGAAAACACCGAAGGCTGAAATTAAAAAACTGGTCATGGAAGCCGCTGAAAAACTGCAATTAACGGATTATCTGGATCGTCTGCCCAAAGCTCTCTCGGGTGGCCAGCGCCAACGTGTTGCCATTGGGCGCTCGATTGTGCGTGATCCCAAAGTGTTCCTGTTTGACGAACCCCTATCTAATTTAGATGCGGCCTTACGGGTGCAGATGCGCATGGAAATCGCCGCATTGAGCGAATCTCTACCGAATACAACAATGATTTATGTGACCCATGATCAGGTGGAAGCGATGACCATGGCCGACAGGATAGTTGTCTTGCGCAATGGTATTGTGGAACAGGTGGGTACGCCCATGGAATTGTACGATACGCCAAATTCATTGTTTGTCGCCGGGTTTATCGGCTCACCAAAAATGAATTTCTTTACGGGTGATCTTGCAAAGAAATTTGATGCCCACACCCTTGGTGTGCGCGCTGAACATTTTGAAATTGTAGAAAAAGGAAAGTGGACAGGTAAGGTTGTTCACTCGGAAAACCTTGGCTCAGACAGCTATATTTATGTGGAAGTGGGGGCACAAAGCCCCGTTGTTGTGCGCCAGCAAGGTAAGTCATTTTACAAGTTGGGTCAGGAAGTTTCGATTTCCCCTCAAGAAGGGCATTTGTATCGCTTTAATGCCGATGGAAAACCAGTTACGGAATAGGTTCACCTTTTTTGCATTCACTCGCACTTACCGATCTCTCAGGCTTGTGCGTACCAAAATTATCACTGGAATTGTACTCACAAGGATGAGAATAAGTGAGGCTATGCCTGCCTGTTCTATGCGCCCGCGTGAGGCGAGGTCGTGGATATAAATCGACATGGTTTCGATGCCAAATGGCCGCAACATGAGTGTTGCTGAGAGTTCCTTGATGCTTTCTACAAATACCAATAGCGCGGCTGTGGCAAGAGCTGGGCGCATCAGGGGCAAGAGAATTTGATTGAGAACCTGCCAACGTGAATGTCCAAAACACCGGGCGGCACTATCAAGATTTGGTGAGATTTTTTTGAATCCGGCGTCGATTGTTCCCTCAGCAATGGCCATAAACCTCACCACATAGGCGTAGATGAGCGTAGCGCCCGACCCTGTGATTAGTAGTCCTGTGGAAATATCAAACCAGTCGCGCATATATCCATCGACAAAATTGTCGAATGTTGCGATGGGCAAGAATATGCCAAGGGCGATAATTGTGCCGGGCATAGCGTATCCGACGGAGGAAAAACGGACAAGAAAGTTCAAAGGTTTTGTGCCTTTTGTGCGCACCGCATAGCTGAGCAAAAGGGCGAGGAACAATGTAATAATTGCCGCAATGCCCGCTAAAGTGATGGAGGTGCCTATCGCTTCGATTAAACGGGAATCAAATCCGTCGAAAATGTAACGTCTCGCATAGGCGCCAAGGGTAATAAGCGGAACGCCAAAGCCCAATATTATTGGAACCAGACATAAGAACATGGCAATGAGCGCTTTTGTGCCCTTAAGTTTCATGCGCTCAAACGGCATGTGTGAGCTATTTGTTGTTTCATTGAACTTTTGTCCACGTCGGGCCCATCTTTCTCCTCCGATGAGTACCAAAACCAGCGCCAATAAAATTAGGGCCAATTGGGCGGAGCCGGCCATATCACCCTGATTTACCCAGATGGAAAATATTGAAAAAGTCAGGGTTTGTACCCCCAGATATTCCATCGCCCCGATGTCGTTGATGGCCTCCATCATCGCTAGAATAATTCCAAGAGCGAGGGCCGGGCGGGCGAGGGGGAGCAAAATATGAGTTAGAATACGTTGCTGGTTGGCCCCCAATAATAGCCCCGCTTCGATGGCCCGTCGCCCCTGTACAAAAAACAAAGCCCTGACGCTTAAATAGACATAAGGATAAAGCACTAGGGACAATACAAAAATGGCCCCCGGTAGGGAGCGGATATCCGGGAACCAGTAGTCCCGTGAGGAAGAAAATCCCCCTAGGGTGCGCACCAACGTTTGCACGGGGCCAGTAAAGGTGAAAAACTCGGTGAATGTGTAGGCTGAAATATATGTGGGCACAGCCAGCGGGAGCATGAGCGCCCAGCTGAATATTTTGCGGCCAGGAAAATCAAAAAATGAAACCAGCCAAGCCGAGATTGCCCCGATCGAACCGGCAAATAATGCGAGGCCGGCAAGGAGCCAAAATGTGGTGAAACTGGCCTTTGGTAAAACGCTTTTGCTTAATAAGGTCAACGCAGTTAAATCGCCCTGGGCCGCCATGACCATGAGGGCAATGATCGGCATGCCAACAAATAATGCAATCAACCCGGCCCCAAGCCACAGCCCCGTGTCGGTTCTAAACAACAAAGAACGCGTTTGAGGGAGGGCATTTTCAGCACTCCCCGGATGTTTTTTATTATGTTGTGTCATCGGGGCTTTTCAAAAATAGACTTGTTCCTGATCTTAGTCGTTAAAGCCAACCTTATCCACCAGCAATGAGGCAGCGCCCCTAAGGGCTGCAATTTCCTCTAGGGGCAGAGTGTCTGCGTTGAGTGTACCAAAGCTTGCAACCAGATCGCTGGGTTGAGCGCTCTTTAGAAGTGGATACTCATAGACCAGTTCCCCATAGATTTCTTGGGCTTTTGCACTGGCTAAAAACTCCATTAATGCGAGGGCATTTTCTGGGTGTGGCGCATGTGCCGCCATTGCCATCCCCGATAGATTGACGTGGGTTCCACGTCCATCGGCATCGGGGAACAGAACTTTCATCGAAGCTTCCCAGTCTTTTTGTTCGGGATTTTTCTCATTTGTGCGCATCAGACCGACATAATAGGTATTCCCCAGGGCCAAATCACATTCGCCCGAATATATAGCTTGGGCCTGTGCCCGGTCATTGCCGGTTGGTGTGCGCGCAAGGTTTGCCTTGAGACCTGTGAGCCATTCCTCAGCAACCGCTTCGCCTTCGTTTGCAATGATCGAAGCAACCAGCGCAATATTGTAAGAATGTTGACCTGAACGCGTGCAAATTCGCCCCGCCCATTCCGGGTCGGCAAGGTCAGCGTAGGAAATACTGTCCTGCGCGACGCGCTCCCGCGATGCATATACAACCCGCGCGCGCATGGTTAGACCAAACCAGTGACCCTCGGAATCTCTAAATTGTTCTGGAATGTCAGCCGCAATCGAGGTGCTGTTTACGCTCTGGGTGACGCCGCCGTCTTTAACGCCAATCAAGCGCCCAATATCAACCGTTAGGATGACATCTGCCGGGGAATTTCGTCCCTCCGCCTGAAGGCGCTCAACCATACCGTCTTTGAGGTTAAGGACACGCGTTTCAATGCCCGTTTCTTGCGTAAAAGCATCCAGAAGTGGCGCAATAAGTTCTGGTTGACGATAGGAATAAATATTAACTTCCCCCGCAAGGCCTGTTGCAGGAATTATCAAGCAAGCGCCCATAAGGACGCCTTTCAATACACTGTTCATTTTTTCTCCATTTCCAAAGGGTCAAAGGCCCCAAGCAAGCGAGTTGTTTTTAGTCCTTTGGTGTTCTAAGTCAATAAATCTTTGTAAAACAATGAGTTAGGATACATCTCTAGTTTAGAACGGTTCAAATTTTGGCGGATTTCTTGCAAGTAATTCAAGCAACTAGAATATTCTCAAACTGAAAACAAATGCGTCATTTTGTCGCGCTTTGGATATGCAAGTAACCTAACTGGAGGCCGTGAGTAGTTCCTCAGGAATAATCAGAGACATCAATGTGCCAGTGCCGGTTGATGGATCAACATGCAGGGTGCATGCATTCACAGCAATTAAAGAACGCGTCAGGGTCAACCCCATGCTTGAGGGCATAGCCACCATGGCTTCGCCACCTCGTTTGTCCTGCTCACGAAAAATTATGAACCGATCATCAATCCCGGATGGCCCGTTGGAAGAATCACGCACATGCACACCAACTGAGCCATCATCCTCAATTTGAGCTGAAAGAATGACCTTTTGTCCAACCGGTGTTTGAGCGATGGCATTGGCAAGGAGATTTAAGATCGCCTGACGTAGGGAACTACGATCAGCCATAACGAAAGGCAGGTTTTCAGGAATGGCGCTGCGTACCAAAACCTGAGCCCTGTTGGCTTGATTGCGCACAAGCCCCATACATTCATCAAGTAAGTGCGCCATATCAAAGCTTGCATTGTCGGGCGCATAATCCTTGTCCTCAAGGCGGGCATATTCGTCCATCTCATCAGCAAGTTGGGCAATTTCGCCCCCTGCATTTTCAATGTTGCGGGCATAGTCCACATAACGTTTGTTTTGGATTTCCCCAAATGCCTCGGATCTAATGAGGCCGGAAAATCCAAGCACAGTATTTAAGGGGCGTCGTATGCCACGGCTTAATCGCGCTAGTACCAAAGTCGCAATTTCGCTTTTTGTGGCATTGGGCGCGATGGAAATTTCGTCCTGCTCTTCGATCGAGCCAAAATACCCCGTAATAATTCCTGCCTCTCCTCGGGTAAATATTTCAAATGTAAGCGGTTCAACAAGCGCTCTAATGTGGACAAATGGCAGTTGATCCTGAGGTTGGTTTTCGTTGCCTTCAAGGAAATTCACAAATTTTCCGTGGTCATCCGGATGAGTGTAATTTGTCAGGGGGTGCCCAAGAAATTCTAGGCGGCTTGCTTTTAGGAGTTCGGCACCGCGTTCCGAAATTGCGACAACAACTCCATTACGGTCCGTTTCAAAATAGCCTTGATGACGCGCTTCAGCAAGATCATTGACAAAGGAACGTGCATTTGTATCCGTCTCCACAGATGAGAAAGAATGCTGCGCCCAAAGCATAAGGGCGGGGCTGTTTTGCCAGTTTATGCTTTGCAGGCGTGTTTCAACGGGCACCTCTTGCCCATCGGCATCAACTACATTTATAGCCGGGACAACAAGACCGGTATTGGTATCGGCTTTGGGAAATATGACATCAAGCCCATTGGCCTTGAGATCTGAGATTGAGGGGCTGCCAATAAGTTCAGCCATGGCCTTGTTCGCAAAAAGAATATTTTGATCTCTAAAAATTAGTATCCCGACTGGCAACCGGTTTAAAACCAGAATTTCCTCGGAAAGATTGATCATATTGTCGGAAGTTATGTCGTCCGCTTCACGACGTCCGCTTCCTATACCGCGCCGCTCTTGTTGATTGTCTGCGAGATTGGCGTCGGTGGAAGAGCTGGTCTTGTCCTTAAGAATTTTAGCGAGTTCTTCAAAATTATACTTTGCCACCCGCTCAACTTCCTCGGCTGGAAGCTGGCCTGTTTCGGTGGGAACACCGGGCTGTTGTCCCTCAATATCCCCAGTCATAGATGCGGAATTATCTGCACCACGGGCAGCTGCGGCATCGGCATTTGTATCAGCGGCAGCACGAATCGGTGTACCAGACTCGGCGTCGGGCAGGGGGGCAGCACGTGTGAACCCACGGCCAATGACCCGCCACTGATATGATGAACCAGCCTCATCTTCATCTTGCGCTACATCATGCTGGACAGTTGATGAATTGGGGTGCGCAGAAATAAAATCGGTGCCACTGGGGTCAAATGTTTCCTGTGTTGGACTTGTCCCATGTTCAAGTTTATTCGTGTCAAAGCCCTCATCTTCATTTAGCGGATCATAAAGACCAGAACCAGCATCCAACTTGTCCATAAGCTGACTGAGTGTACCCTTTTGTTGATATTCTGGGGTGAGCGGATTTTCAGGTGTATGAACGGAAGGGAGGGGAACCTGTTCTTGTGGTTCCAGTTTGGGTTTGTTCAAACTTCCCGGATTTGGGTCAGGCTGAGGCAGGTGCTTAAACAGCTTGCCTTTAATTTTATCAACACCAACAATCAACAAACCAGACTTGCCGTCCGCCAGTTCAATAGGTGTGCAGGAACAGGTCGTGGAAACTGGCTTTGACCCCACCAAAAATCGAACGCGGGCGAGGCCAGTTAGGCCCATCGAACCAAGACGCAACAACCGGCGTACTTGCCCTTTGATGGGGACTGCATCCTTGGCAAGGCGAAGTCTATGCTTGGGAGCTTTGTGCTTCTTGTATTGGGCAGAAAACAAACGCGCGGCATCATTGCGCCAAATGAGTTCCAGACCATTGGCATCCCAAAGCCATGCCGGCCGTTTTTTGCCTTGATGATTTTTGATCATCTTGGCACCCGTTGATGCGCTCCACTCTTTACTCATATCCAACTAAATTCTTTACGCTACGTTGGTTGAATGCAAAATTTGTATCAAAATGATACAAAAAATAGCATATTTTACCTTTTGTTAGATATAGTGTCCTTGGGTGAAGGTCTATATCCTGTTGCCAAGCATAGCACTTCAATTGAAATACATGGTTAATTTCTGCTAACAGCATTCTTTTGTAAAAGAAGCCAAATCGGCTCTTGTTTCCTTGGGTTCTAAGTCATATGTTCGCCCCCGTCTTATAAGAAGACATGTGCCGCCTTAGCTCAGTTGGTTAGAGCGCTAGAATGTGGATCTAGAGGTCCCCTGTTCAATTCAGGGAGGCGGTACCATTTCTTAGACGAAACTAAAAAAACCCTCGCAATGAGTTATACTCGCGGGGTTTTTTTGTCTTTAGGTTCTCAATTATTGATCCGTAAAACTTTATTTGGACAGCCTTAGACTCTGCAGGTCATTTGCAATTTCAGCAAATGCGTCCTGCAGACTTGCTGCATCTGTTGCATCAAAATATCGTCCGCCATTGCCAGCGCAATCAGATAGAATGGTGCGAATGGCGTTGTCCGAAACTTCAAATGCAATCGTATAAACGATAATTTCTTCATCTTTGATGTTGCCACAAATTTCTATGGTTTTGGCATTGGCCACTGCAGTATTGGAGCGACGATGCGTATGGTGATTACCACCATCATGAAATGTCCAATTTGTACCAGGGGAGATTGTATTTTCCCCGTCAGTCATAAGAATAATAATTTTCTTATTATCTCCCCCATAGGCATTGGGATTTGGAAAAGGAATGCTAGGGGACAGAAGTCGCCAGCCCCACATAAGCCCTGTCGGAATATAAGTAGCGTCCCGCGCGCGCATAGCCCTGATGCCATTTGTGATGTCCTGACGTGTTGATGTCAGTTCTGTCATAGGTGTGACCCGGCAGGTGTTCCAATGGCGAATAACACCGGGAACAGGATTGACAAGGTAATTTTCATCAACCGTATCCAGAGGTATTACGTGACGAGATGCCATGCATCCAAACCAGCGAAAATTTCTCGTTCTCTGGGGGCGGCACTGGCGGACTCGTTCCCCGCGACTTCCAGTACAATTATAATATTGCCAACGCTGACAAGAATATGGAACGCCGTCATTATAACAGGTCCTTGTGACGCGCCTGCGGTCACACCGCCTGTTGTCATTAGGATACGTATTCCAGCATTGTTGCCCGGCTGGCGTCCAAGTATAATTGGGTTCAATATCAAGACCCGGTTCGTTTCTGTTACCCATGCCGATGTTCACATAGCGATTAAACGGCACCAGCCCGATGCTTATCCCTGGGTTTTCAGCATCCGGCATAAGTTCTGTGACCAGCAAGTTCGCTGAATTTTTCAATGCGGTCATCTTGCGCCCATTCATGGATCCTGTAGAATCCAGCACCAATGCCACCTCTATATTCAACGATTTGCTGGTGACTTCGGCATGTATGCGGGTGTGAATGTTAGAGATACCGATCATAGCTAAAAAGGTAGTTGGATAGGCAAATCTAGCTTCCATGAACAAGGTGCCTTCATTCGTATCAACGCTCACAGTTTCCACTGTGGCGGATAGATTGAGCACTGCCATGCGCTCATCTAAGAGGCTTTGGGCAAGGGATTGAATTTCCCCTTCCGTTAGATCATTAATTTCAGAATGTAGGGCAAGCGTTGCGGAATCAAGGGATGACTGGGCCAGCCCCCGCGCGTTTTGAACGCCAACAAAGTCCACAACGGCCCCGGATGAGGCAACTAGAACCAGAGCAAGTACGCCAAATATTACGGCAAACACACCGCGCTCGTCGTCATGAAAACGTTTGAGCAAATTTCCAAGGAAACCCATGCCACAAATCCTATATATTAACTTCCTCCCGCCAGCTTATCAGGGTGCCCCTAAGCAAAACTAAATATGGGGGAAGAAATTTTGGATTAAATGTTTACCTTCAATAAGTACTAAAGAGCACGTTTGCGGAGGTAAAAAACGAAATGGCATCATATCAGATTTTTTAGGGCCGGATTAGCGCGAAACCCGCAATACTTTCAGATCATCGGCAATATTGATAAATGCTTCTTCTAATTCGCTGGCATCACTTGCATCAAAATAGGCGCCGCCATTTCCCGCACAATTCTCTAAAATTGTGCGTATGGTCGCATCGGTAACGTCAAAAGCAATTGTATAAACAACAATATCCTCGTCTTTTATGTTGGCACAAATTTCCGCCGTTTTGGTATTTGCCTCATTCGTATTTGCGCCCCTGTGAACCCGATGATTGCCCGGCTCATGTTCTGTCCAAGCGGTGCTTGGAGATATGGTGTTTTGCCCATCGGTCATCAAAATTAGAACTTTTTTGTTTTGCGGGCCGTAGGCGCTCGCGCTCGTAAAGGGAATGCCCGGGGACAACAAACGCCAACCCCACATTAGGCCCGTTGGGATATAGGTGTTGTCTTGTGCTGTCATGGCCTCAATACCACTCTGCACATCCGCTTTGGTTGAAGAAAGCTCGGTTAACGGCGTCACCCGGCAACTATTCCAATGCCGCATTATTCCGGGAACTTCATTGGCAATATAGGTGTCATCCTGCGTGTCTAATGGCGCTAAATGACGCGACCCCATACACCCATACCAGCGAAAATGCCGGGTGCCTTGGGGAACGCAAACTTCAACCGGAGCCCCGTAAGAACCTGTGCAATTGGTATAAACCCAGCGCCAACAAGTAGATGCAACACCATCAATTGTGCAACTATAGCTTTCCCAGTTTGAATCGCATTGATAGGTGCTATTGGGGTAAGTATTGTAGCAATATTCCCCGGCGGGGGTCCAATCATAGTCCGGCTCAATATCCAAGCCCGGTTCATTTCGATTTGGCATTCCAATGTTTACATAGCGATTAAACGGTACAATTGAGATTTTCAAATTAGGATTTTCGGCGTTGGGCATCAATTCATCGACCAATAGATTGGCTGAGACTTTGAGTGCCGTTAGTTTTGCCCCCGTCATGGAAGCCGTCGAGTCCAGCACCAGCGCGACTTCAATGTTGACGGATTTGCTGGTGACTTCTGAATGCACACGCGTTTGCAGATTAGGAATGCCAACAAGCGTTAAAAAATATGTGGGCACGCTAAACCGCGCCTCAATAAATAAAGTGCCCTCATTGGTGTCTTTGGTAACAGTTTCAATTGCGGCGCTAAGATTTATAACTGCCATACGTTCATTCAACAACAATTGTGCTTGGTCAAGGATTTCAGTTTCGCTGAGGGTATTGATCTTAGGTTGCAGTGCTAAAGTTGTTGCATCAAGGGAGGATTGGGCCATGCCGCGGGCGTTTTGCACATTGACAAAATCAACCACCGCACCACCCATCGCAACCAAAACAATGGCAAGAACCCCAAAAACAACTGCAAAAACCCCCCGTTCATCCCGACGGAAACGGATGAGGGTTTTCTTGGGGCTGTGGGCAGTTATTTTCACGAGAAACTAGTCCCTACTGGCACTAAATTTACGAAGGTTAAGGCGTTACAATTGTGTGCGATATATCTTTGGCGCAACGCAAAAATTAAATTTAAATCAATGCGTTACGCATATCAGCGAACAATGACCTTGGCGCCAACCCGAACCCGAGAAAATAAGTCGGTTACATCTTGGTTGGTCAGCCGGATACACCCCGACGATACATTGCCACCAATGGTCCATGGCTGGTTAGTTCCATGAATGCGATAAAGGGTAGAGCCTATATATAGGGCACGTGCGCCAAGTGGATTGTCTGGGCCCCCTTCCATAAAGGCCGGGAGCTCTGGCTGGCGTTGACGCATTTCCGCCGGCGGTGTCCAGCCGGGCCAAGTGCGTTTTGCGGTGACATTATGGGTGCCCGACCATTCAAATCCGGTTCGTGCAACCCCGATCCCATAGCGTAAGGCCCGACCATTGGGTAAAACCAAATAGAGGAATTTTTCCCCCGTATTCACAACAATTGTGCCGGCGCGTTCGTTGGTGCGGTAGGCAACAAGTTGGCGCAAATAGGCAGGGTGAACAGTACGATTGGTGCGCAGGGTCAACTGGTTCATCGGGTTTGAGATAGTCAAACTCATGCCAGCAGGAGGGGGAAATGCGATTTGCGTTTGCGCCGCAATACTTGGGGTGCTGAGCAATGCAAAAAGACCAAGACCTAATATGATCTGTAAAATTCCCTGTGAAAATCTCTGTAAAAACCCTTGTGAAAAATACTTAGCAAAAACCCGCATACTCAACTCCAACTCAAAATTTCATAGCCCAGCAGGGCTTGCGCTTAATAATAAAACTAAACACAAAACACAAAATTATGGTGAAGTAGACTGGTTAACTAATTTGAAAAACATATGGTTTTCAAGGGATTAACAATAATGATAACTAAAGTATTAACGAAGTTAAATTGTTGGTTACAGCAAAAACTGTTCTTGCTGGTCCGGTGTATCTTCCATCACTTCATCTGCCCTGACCAAGCTAAGAATTGATGAAATCGCAATTGAAACGGCGGTGCCCAATCGTTTTGTATCAATTGGTTTGATCAATATTTCCTTCAGCCCCAACTCACGAATGCGCGCGGTATTTTCCCGCGTGGCATAAGCGGTGCAAATAATAATCGGAATATTGGGCGCGCAGCCAGCAAACCCTTCGCGCACAAGGCGTACAAACCCGGCCCCGTTAATTTCAGACATATACCAATCAAGCAAGATAAAATCGATTTTCTCGCGCTTGGTTATTTCTATACCAGCCACGGCGTCGGCCACATCAAATACTGATTTTATGCCCAATTGCTGCAAAGATTCAACGGCAAGTGCACGCGCAAAATCATTATCTTCCACGACTAAAGCGTGAAGCTGTGAAGGTATTATCAAGTTGTTCCCCCCTAGGAATTCTAACTAAAGCCTCTAATATATAAAAACCCTTCCGCAAGAATTGTTTTGCCACTAAGAGTATTAACAAGATCAAGTCAATGATCAGGGTCAAAAAGTGATGAATAACGCGACAATAAATACATGCCCATGGGCCAGCTCTGAACCGCTTTATCAAGTTTATCATGCTAAAGAGTGGGGCCGCCCGGTAACAAATGATGTGCAATTGTTTGAAAAAATTTGCCTAGAGGGCTTTCAGGCGGGGCTATCATGGATCACGATTTTGCGTAAGCGTGAGAACTTTCGCAAATGTTTTGCCGATTTTGATTTTGAAAAAGTTGCGCGTTTTGACGAGGCTGATGTGGAGCGGCTGTTGCAGGATGCCGGGATCATTCGTCACCGGGGCAAAATCAATGCAACCATTAATAATGCGCAACGGGCGCTTCAGATGCGCAAAGAATTTGGCTCGCTGGCTAAATATTTCTGGAGCTTTGAAACAAAACCAGAAAACCGGCCATCGGACGTAAGCTGGGAAAGTTTGAAAACCATCGCCATAACAAATGAGTCCAAAGCTTTGTCGAAAGACCTCAAAAAACGGGGCTGGAAATTTGTTGGCCCCACCACCTGCTATGCTTTTATGCAGGCTATGGGTTTGGTCAATGACCATATTGAGCAATGCTATTGCCGGGCCGAAGTTGAGGCCGAGCGCAATGCTCTGGTGCGGCCCTAATCAACGCCCATTTAGCATGCGTTGCGATTTTACAACACATCCAATGCCGTTATTGCATTCTGTCATCTTGGTGGTTGGCAGAATATGCCAGACGTGCAAGAAGGCCTTATCCGCTTTTGGATAGACACAAACCACATGGAGGCAAATATGACAAAAACATTCAAAGCCAACAATTGTGGTGTCTCTTTTGCCCCTCGACATTTGCTCTGAAATCAGACCCGTCGAAATAGCCCGCGCTTTTGCCGTTGACCGTTGTCAGGCACAGCTAGGCTCTTAAGCACAATACACCACACATAAACCCAATCAAAACACGACATGCATTTTTGCATTGTTGTGCCGATTTATTCTGACTTTTTTTCAAGAAAGGCGGGACTGCACTGCTGTGCGGACCCAGCATTTATGATGACTGATAATATCAAGCGTGGGCAGGCATTGCCCGTCAACAAACCTAAACATAAATATGCAGTTCTGCATTGGATCATTCGGATAGTACGACGAAAAGGCCCACTCGCGCGCCCTCCGAATATGTCGCCCTATGTTTCTGCGCATTTGTGCAAGGATGTAGGGCTGCGCACAGAGGTTCAACCAACTCAGTGGTGGGAACTTCGATAAAATGTTGGCGGGGGCAGGGTTTGGTGATCAGCCATTGCTTGCCCCCGCATGCTCAATCCGCTAAAGCAAAACCAATTCAATATATCGGGTCAAAAAACCATGGCAAAAAAGCAAAAACCTAATCGCCCCAAGGCGCGACTTCCCCGTGGATTTGGTGACCGGCAGTCGGCTGAAATCCGCGCCACCAATCAGATGGTGGAAAAAATCCGTGAGGTCTATGAGCGTTATGGGTTCGACCCCATCGAAACGCCGTTTTTGGAATTCACCGACGCCATGGGCAAGTTCTTGCCCGATACCGACCGGCCCAATGCCGGGGTATTTTCCTTGCAGGATGAAGACGATCAATGGATGAGCCTGCGCTATGATCTGACGGCACCGCTGGCCCGCCATGTTGCTCAGAATTTTAACCAGATTCAAATGCCCTACCGTACCTATCGTCAGGGCTGGGTGTTCCGCAATGAAAAGCCGGGGCCGGGTCGCTTTCGGCAGTTTATGCAGTTTGATGCGGACAGTGTCGGCGCGCCGGGCGTACAGGCCGACGCTGAGATGTGCATGATGATGGCCGACACCATGGAAGCACTGGGTATCAAGCGCGGCGATTATGTCATTCGGGTGAACAATCGCAAGGTGCTCGACGGTGTGCTTGAGGCCATAGGCGTGACGGACGAGGCGCAAAAACTCACAGTGCTGCGGGCCATCGATAAGCTGGATAAGTTTGGCGTTGAGGGTGTAAAACTATTGCTTGGAGCCGGGCGCGAGGACGAGAGTGGGGACCGCACGGAAGGTGCGGGGCTGGATGAAGGGCAAGTTCTAAAAATTCTTGCGCTGCTTGCAATGACAATTTCTTTTAAAAGTGGGCCTGGAACTATTCAAACATGGAAAACTCCAAAGGAATTGGGGTGGATAGAGGGTGATGAGGAAGAAAGTGTCAGTAACGCACTTTATCAGCTGGCCACATTGCAAAGTTATTGCAAAGATAACGGGTACCCCTCTGATTGTATAAAAATTGATTTTTCCTGCGTTCGTGGTCTCGAATATTATACCGGCATGGTCTATGAGGCCGAGCTGACCTTTGATGTGACCAACGAAAAGGGTCAAAAGGTGCAATTTGGTTCTGTTGGTGGCGGGGGGCGATATGACGGGCTTGTGTCGCGCTTTACTGGCCAACCAGTGCCAGCCACCGGCTTTTCCATTGGCGTGTCGCGCCTGATGACGGCGCTGACTAATCTTGGCAAGCTCGATGATGCTGAAATGCCCGGCCCGGTTGTTGTTTGTGTGATGGATAAGGATGTCGAAAGCCTCGCCGAATACCAGAAGATGGTTCAGGAACTGCGCGATGTGGGCATCCGGGCCGAAATGTATCAGGGCAACCCCAAGAATTTTGGCAAACAATTGCAATATGCCGACAAGCGCAATTCCCCCGCTGCGATTATTCAAGGTTCCGATGAACGAGCTCGTAAAGTAGTTCAGATCAAGGATTTGGTAGCGGGTAAAAAAGCCGCCGCCGCCATCAAGGATAATGAGACCTGGAAAGCAGAGCGCCCCGGGCAGTTTGAAGTAGCATTAGGAGAAGGGAAATCTCGTTTCGTAAAGTTAATTGAAGAAATAAAGAAATTGATCAAGGTCAATTAGTTGAAAAGATTAAATAATTAACCGCGGTCAGAAAATGAATGTCGGTAAAGAACGGGTAGATATCGTGGTCACTACAATTACGCAAAAAAGAACGGCTTTAACGGCATTGGTTTCCAGCGCCGGTGCCATTGAAATTGCCCCGCCAATTCTATTGACCGCCAGCGATTATTTCGATTTGGCCGGGGAAGAGTTTGGCCGCCGACTTTTGCTGACGGAAGGGGCGAACGGCAAACAATATTGCCTACGCCCCGATTTTACCCTGCCCATCGCTCAGCATCACTTGACCCGTAAAAACGCCAGCCCCGCCGCCTATGGCTATCTTGGCCCGGTTTTTCGGCAACGCAAGTCTGGCCCTACCGAATTTGAACAGGCGGGCATTGAACTGCTTGGCCATGTGGACGCGCACAAGGCTTTGGCGAACGTTTTAGACTTCACCAGCTCAGCCCTAAATATTTATGATATCTCCGCACCTCGCATGCGCCTTGGGTGCATCGCCCTGTTTGAAACCCTGCTTGACGAATTGCAAATTCCCCCCGTTTGGCACCCTCGCTTGCGCCGACGGTTCGGCAACGTTTCTGCCATGGATGCCCTGTTAACACGGTTGTCGGCCCCCCACACACAAATAGATACGGGGGTTGTTAAAACCCGCCAACAATTGATTGATGAAATCACCCAAAAAATGCATGAGGATGGTTTAAGCCAAGATGTAGGGCGCAGTCCTCACGATATTGCCGAACGGTTTTTGGAAAAACAGGCACTGGCGGCGGCAACGGTGTCCCCAAAAAAAGTTGAGCTGCTACGCGCATTTTTGGCGATCGCCGGCCCGGCAGATGAAGTGCTCCCCAAGTTAGAAAACTTTTACGCCATGGCGCAATTGTCCCTTGGAGATGCATATAATACTTTCAGGAAGCAAATTGAATTATTCAGTCAGGTTTTGCCTAAATCCAAAATAAATATAGAAACGGCATTTTCGCCACGCCTGCACTATTATACGGGTCTGGTATTTGAAATTTATGGCAACAGCGGCAAGGTTTTGGTTTCCGGTGGACAATATGACAGGCTATTGCAAGCCTTGGGTGCACAACAAAAAATCAATGCTTCAGGTTGCGCCCTATGGGTCAATCGTTTGGAAGCGCAAAGGGAGGTGGAGGGGAAACAATGAGCAAAATTGTTATAGCTGTACCCTCAAAGGGACGCCTCGAAGAATTAACCCGCGAAGTTTTTGCCAACGCTGGCATGGCCCTCACGCGACCCGGCGGTGCCCGCTCATATCAAGGGGAAATCGTAGGGCACGATGATATAATTGTACGGTTTTTGTCCGCCGGTGAAATTGCGCGCGAGCTTGTTCGTGGCAATCTTGACCTTGGGGTAACGGGTGAAGACCTCATCCATGAGGCGGCTGAAAATGGCGCGGAATCGGTCATTTTTGCCAAACCCTTGGGCTTTGGTCAGGCCGATGTGGTAATTGCAGTGCCTGAGGCGTGGATTGATGTATCCCAGATGCAGGACCTGTCCGATGTGGCCGCAGATTTTTGCGCCCATTCCCCGCGTTTGTTGCGCATCGCAACCAAATATATCAACCTGACGCGACACTTTTTTGCGACCCACGGCATCGCCGAATACCGCATTGTTGAAAGCTTGGGCGCAACGGAGGCGGCCCCCGCCTCAGGTTCTGCGGATTTGATTGTCGACATCACCTCCACCGGCTCAACCCTTAAAGCCAACGGGCTCAAAATTTTGCCGGACGGGGTTATTTTAAAGAGTGAAGCCAATTTGATTGTCTCGTGCGCTGCAACTTGGTCCAAAGAAAAAAAGAACAGTCTTGAAACCATTGTAAAAATGCTGGGCGGTGAAATAACACCTCAGTATCAAGCCTTGTAATTTCAAGGCATTTTTCTGCACCAGTTTTTAATATTCAACCGATAGATTCTTATAAGTAACAAACGTGGTTTATTTGCTCACATGCTTATGCGTGCAGCGACTAAACGAATCTTGAGGGAAATATGGCTGATCGTGATGTAGAACTGACGGTATTGATGCCCTGTCTCAATGAGGTGGAGACGCTGCAAATCTGCGTTGAAAAAGCGCAAGGTTTCATGAAACGTGCCAATATTATTGGTGAGATTATCATTGCAGATAATGGTTCCACCGATGGTTCACAGGATTTGGCAAAATCCCTTGGTGCCCGCGTCATTCATGTGGCGCAAAAAGGCTATGGGGCCGCAATTGGCGGGGGCATAAGTGCGGCGCGTGGTAAATATATCATCATGGGCGACGCGGACGATTCCTATGATTTTGCAAATCTGGAGCGTTACGTAAAAGCCCTAAGAGAGGGCAATCAATTGGTCATGGGCAATCGCTTTGCCGGCGGCGTTGCCCCGGGGGCTATGCCGCCCCTGCATCGCTATATTGGGAATCCGGTGCTTTCTTTTATAGGCCGCGTTCTGTTCAAAACCAAAATTGGAGACTTCCATTGCGGGTTGCGTGGGTTTGACCGGGCGGCAATTATTGAACTTAATCTGCGTACAACGGGCATGGAATTTGCCTCTGAAATGGTGGTGAAAGCGACTTTAGGGGGGCTCAAAATTGCCGAGGTTCCTACGACCCTATCCCCTGACGGGCGCACTCGATCTCCTCATTTGCGTTCCTTTCGCGATGGATGGCGGCACTTGCGGTTTTTACTTTTGTTTAGCCCGCGCTGGTTATTTTTATACCCTGGCATAACTCTAGTTCTTGTGGGCCTGTTTGCCACCGGGTTCCTGTTGCCGGGGCCAGTGCAACTGACACCGGACATTGAGCTTGATGTGCACACATTGCTGGTTGCCGCCATGAGCATTCTTGTGGGTTTGCAATCCATATCGTTTGCCCTGATTGGGCGCAGTTTTGCCACGCGATATGGGTTCATCCCCCCATCCGAGCGGTTTGGAAAAATTCTTGAGGCCTTGACGCTGGAGTGGATATTGCTGTTCTCGCTTATCTTAATGGCAGGGGGTGTGTTGGGCCTGTTTTGGGCGGTCAACCAATGGGCAGGAACTGGGTTTGGCGAATTGGCCTATTCTCAAATGATCCGCCCGATGATCATATCCATGACGGCGCTTGTGGCCGGTTTGCAAACCATGATGACGGGTTTCTTGTCCTCAATGATTTCGATTCCCTTCTTTGAACAGCGTGGCATAGAAGGCGCGGTTGAGTTGGATATAGACCGAACCTAAATGGACATTTTTACTTTAGTAGCCCTTGGAGGCGTCGGGATTCTCGCTGGATTTGTTGATGCGGTGGCCGGGGGCGGAGGGCTAATTGGTGTGCCGGCACTTTTGTCCGTCGGCCTGTCCCCTATATCCGCACTCGCAACCAACAAGCTTCAAGGGGCCATTGGAACCGGGGTTGCTGCCTTCACCTATTGGCGCGAAGGTCTTGTAAAAATTCGGGACTTGGGCTGCGCAATCCTTGCGACTTTTATAGGTTCCTATTTGGGGGCCGTGGCAGTGAAGGCCATCGATACGAGCGCCCTAAGCGCATTGGTGCCCGTCGCTTTGATTGCCATTGCCCTATATTTCATGTTTGCGCCAAAGCTAACCGATGCCGACAAACTGGCGCGGCTGAATATTGTTATCTTTGCCCCGCTGTTAGGGTTTGTCATCGGGTTTTATGACGGGATTTTTGGCCCCGGCACTGGTTCATTCTTTACCATTGCCTTCGTTTCCCTGTTTGGCATGGGGGTCGTACGCGCCTCAGCCCATACCAAAATGCTCAATTTCACGTCCAATATTGCGGCATTGGCTCTGTTTATCCCTGCGGGAAATGTTGTGTGGACGGTTGCCCTCGTCATGGGCGGTGGGCAAATAATTGGCGGCTATCTAGGGGCTAAAACTGGCATAAAATTCGGCGCAAAATTCATCAAACCGCTGGTCGTGATTGTTTGTGTGATTATGGCCGGACGGCTGTTATTTTTGCGTTAGATTTACGCTTTGCTGATCATGCAAAGAACAGTTTTGCAACTAACCAATTCCGGGCCGGCCTACAATGCGCCCTAATATAATCAAGAGCAGGGCCAAAAGAATACTCACCATCCCCAACGCAATCAATGCAAATTTAACAGATGCAAATGCCGAGTAGGGCAAAACGATCCAATCCGCAAAACCCATTGGATCACTGAGCATTACAAATGACCAAAGGTTTTCGATCATGTCGAAAATTGCGCCGGTAACGACAGCCGCGCCGGCAAAAACAGCGAACTTTTTACCCCAACTGCCACTGCGGGCTAAGTGGGCAACAACAAGTCCAGCAAACAAGCCCACAAGCATGGTTGCCCCGATAAATCCAAAGTCTATAAACTGAGTTTTCCAATAAATGTCCAATGTGTGCTGCGTGAGCATATAATTGTAATATTCTTTGATCAGTTCGGCGTTAAAACCTGTCTGACCAACAAAAAAACTGACGGGAAATTTTGATGCGGCATAGCTTGCATCAAGTATTCCATTGATCCAAATCAGACCTGAAACTGCAAAACCCAATCCCAACAGTTTTTTCCAAAAAGGGTAATTCCGAATTTTTGCGAAAATTGCATTTTTCATTATGGTTCTCCAAATAATTTGCATTCCTTGGAATATAGATATATTCTTTGGAATATAATTGCAAGGAGTTTTTTTGAATGTCGAAGCTTGATCCGCGTTTAGTTGGAGAATGTGCAACCTGGCTGTCTATTGTGAGTCAACTTTTTAGCACGCGAATGAGCCAATTGCTCAAACCCTATGGCATGACGCTGGGGCAGTTCAGCATTTTGCATCATATTGCGCGGCAAAAATTGAAAGGGGGGTCGCGAATTTCCGACATTTCTATGGCGGTTGAGGTTGGGCAGCCCGCAGTCACCAAGGCAGTAGGTAAGTTTGAAATTATGGGGCTTGTTGAATTATTAGGTAGCACAGAGGACAAACGTTCAAAGTTTGTCGTGGCCAAAAGCGCCTCCAGAGAATTGCTGGACGACATCCGAATGGGCATTGGTCCCGAACTCTCTCAAATCTTTAGTGCAATTGAAGAATCCAGAATTGATGCGTTCTTGACTGATTTGAAGGGGCTAGCAAATTGGCTAGACACTAATCGGAACTAAATTTGGGCTGTTATTTTTGCGTTAAATACGAGCACTCTCCGGGGCTAACATGTTCAAACTTCTCTTCAACAGGGCTGAGGAACCCCTCCCAGAAATGTAATCCCAAATAGGGGGGGCTTTGGATGTTTGGCGTAGCGATTCGTGTCAAAAAACACCCCTGATATGTCTCTGTCCAACCATCCTCATCCAATGTCATCATGGCATAGGGAACTTGTGTAAAAATGCTGCCCGCTGCCCCTTCGGAGCCTGGGTGCCCCAGCTTAAATTCAATTTTTTCAACCCCGGTATATCCCTCCACAAAATCTTCCAAATTTGTACCTTCAATTTCATTGTCCCAATACAGCCAAGCGCGGGCAAAATCGCCTTTATTGAGGGCGTTGAAGTAAGAGGCAATCAGTGTTTGCGGACTGGAACGATCATCAAGATATTCAATTTCTTGAGCCACAGTAGCATTTTGCATAGGTGCTGACATCAACAACGCCAGCCCAACAATTTTAATTCGCTTCATCATTCACGTTCCTTGAGCAATATTGTGGAAAGTTGATCCTAAAATCCGGGCACAAAAAAGGCGCGAACGTTACCGCTCGCGCCTATTATATCTAGCGTGTGAGACGTTGAGCTTAGAAGCCCATACCGCCATTCGGGCCAGCTTGACCGGCCCGAACACTAAAAGAATTGGGTTGTATGGCTTCTTAGAAGCCCATACCGCCATTCGGGCCGGCTTGACCGGCCCGAACACTAAATGATTTGGGTGTATGGCTTCTTAGAAGCCCATACCGCCCATGCCGCCCATACCACCCATATCAGGCGCGCCGCCCATAGGGGCAGGAGCGTCTTTTTGTGGAGCTTCTGCGATCATAGCTTCGGTTGTGATCAGCAAAGAGGCAACTGAAGTTGCGTCCTGCAAAGCGGTACGAACCACTTTAACCGGATCAATAATACCCATGTCGATCATGTCGCCATATTCGCCATTGGCCGCATTATAACCAAAGGTTGCATTTTTGCCTTCAAGAACCTTGTTGACCACAACAGAACCTTCAGCACCGGCATTTTCGGTGATCTGACGGATTGGTTCTTGTAGGGCGCGGCGAACAATGTTCACGCCCGCATCCTGATCAGCATTTGCGCCCTTAACACTCAAAGCGTTTGCCGCACGAAGCAACGCAACGCCGCCCCCAGCAACAATGCCTTCTTCAACCGCAGCGCGGGTTGCATTCAAAGCATCTTCAACGCGGTCTTTGCGTTCTTTTACTTCGATTTCGGTTGCGCCGCCAACTTTGATCACAGCAACACCGCCAGCCAGTTTGGCCAGACGTTCT
>JAJRRG010000123.1 GCA_024279675.1 Alphaproteobacteria bacterium | reverse complement strand
GTCGCCGCCCGGTTGCATCTTTGCAACGGCATTGGCAACATTATCTTGCGCTGTGCACGAGAGTTCTTCCAGATTTCGAACTCCCTTGAGAGCGTCAAAAACCCTGAGGCATATGGCGTCCTCCACGTCAGCTGCGCTAGCGCCGCGAAAGGGGATGGTGATGCTGGCCTCGGTGGGGCTGTAGTCGGGGAAAGTTTCGCGTAAAAGCCCGGGGGCGGCAAAAATACCGATGGCGAGCATAACGACAAGTAACAGGTTTGCTGCCGTTGGATGTCCGGCGAACCAGCGGATCATTGGTTTGCTCCACTAAGTTGGGATGCTGGTGCAGGAATAATTTTTGGATCAAGTAACATGCCTGAAATTGCGGGTACGATGTCATCCAGAATAACAGTTTCGCCCGGCTCTAGTCCGGATATTATGACGGCTTGCCCATCCTGATGAAAGGCAGTTTCTACCTCGCGCCGCTCAAGACGATTTTCAGAGTTTACCAGATAAACCCAACCCTGATGGATAGAGGCTTGGGGGAGGACCATTTGAGGTTCGATCATTTGTGTGCCCAGAACGCCCTGCACAAACATGCCTTTGGGCAGCGGTGGGTTTGTATCCAGATCCGCCGTAAGTAACGGCTGTTCAATATCAAGTACGACACGCACAGTGCGTGTTGCCGGATCTATGCCGTTGGCGATGCGCTTCACGCTTGCCTCCCACATCTGATTGGAACCAACCAGTTGAACCCGTGCATCAAGGGCTGAAATGTTGAACTCCCTTTCTAGTCCCTCACTTTGGGGAAGTTCATTTAAAACGCGGCGCAGACTTTGCATGGGCACCTGTAGAACCACTTCGCTGGATTTAATACCATCGCCGCTAAACAGGGTTTGACCCGGATTGATGTATTGGTGCATTTCGACGTTGACGTCACTGACGCGCATATCAAAGGGTGCGAATATTTTGGTGTCGGCAAGGTCATTTCCCACTTGGGCGCGCTTGGCCAGCGTGCGTTCCTTTTGAGAGGCGAGCCTATTGAGCTGAATGGGCATGATATTTTGTTGGTTGATCAGGGCCTGCACCGCTTGTCGTTGTTGCAGAGTGGCGCGTAATTGGGTATCAAGACTTGCCTGAGGTACCGAGCCGGATGCCACCAATGAGGTGGTTCGCGTGAGACTGGTTTCGGCCAATTCCAGACGTTGCCGTTCCAAATCTAAAAGAAGCCGCGAATTTGTTGCCTCTTGGTTGAGTTGTTCTATTTCCGCTTCGACGCTGGCAATTTCTGCATCGGCTTCGCGCAGGGCGAGCTGATAAAGGGCTGGATCAATTTCAAGGATCAATGTTCCGGCGCTTAGAAGTTCTCCGGATTCCAGATTGTCATGGCGAAAGATGATGCGGCCCTTAGCGTTGGAAACTGCGCTCCATGTGCGGCTGGGGGCGGCGGTGCCAAACCCCGTTGCTTGAATATTGAAGGGAGCAGGGGTGGCGATTACGGCGCGAACGGCGATCTGGTTTTCAGCGGCAACGACACGTTCAGGGGGCTGAATACGCGATACGAAAAACGCAATGATGCCAATCCCTGCACCAATGGCGAATAGTAAAACAAGTATGCGGCCAATTTTTGTGCCCAGTTTTGTTTTTTGTGTCATAATCGCCCCTAAGCTGTTTCGCTCAAAATGATGTTATTCATGTATGCAGAGCATAGTTTCACCCTGGGTAACACATCGTACTGATCCGTAGTCACGTAACCCTAACTAAGTGAGCAGTCACTAACTTGCAAGGGCAAGTGATAAATTTGTTTGGCATGGGCGAGGAGTTCCCGTTTGGGAGTTTGCTCTATGGCAATCTAACCAGCCGATCCGTTAACATTGCGTAATAGGCGTCAGCATCAATGTGGCGCATATAGGTGACGTTGGGATTACGATCCGTGACGCCCCAAAAATCGGCAACCGTCATGCCGCGGGTCAATTCGCTGTCCACTTCGATTTCAACGTTTATGAGCCGCCCAGTGAACATGTCCGGGTCAAGCAAATAGGCGATAACGCAAGGGTCATGCAAAGGCGCGCCCTGCCATTGGTATTTTTCCAGATCAAAGCGTTCAGAAAAGGTCAACATCTGATGGATGGCGGTGCCGGTTTTATTGCCGAGATCAGCGAAGTTTGCCAACCGTTCTTTTGTCGCCAAAGCTTGGTGCGTTACATCGAGTGGGATCATTACGATGGGCGCGCCGCAGTGCACCACGACGTCCGCCGCTTCCGGGTCAACATATATGTTAAACTCAGCCGTGGGGGTGATATTGCCCCCTTCAAAATAGCCGCCGCCCATCAGGACGATCTGCTTGATTTTTGGGGCAATCTCGGGCGCGCGCACCAGCGCCATGGCGATGTTGGTCAAAGGACCAAGGGCGCAAATAGTGATTTCTCCGGGGGCGGCGTTTTGCAAGGTCTGAACGATGAAATCCACCCCATGCATGTCCTGCAAGGTAATTTTTGCGTCGGGTAAATTGGGCCCATCCAGCCCGGATTGACCATGCACATGTTCCGCCGTGACGGGCACCCGGCGGATGGGGCGATCGCATCCGGCATAGACTTTTGTATTAATTTTGCCCGAAAGTTCAACAATCTTAAGGGCGTTTCTGGAATTTTGCGCCAACCCGACATTTCCAGCGACCGTAACAATGCCGAGCAGTTCCAGCTCATCAGGTGAAGCCAGGGCCAACAGAAGGGCCACTGCGTCGTCTTGCCCGGGATCAGTGTCGATGATGATTTTTGTTGCCATTATACTTTTCCAGATTTTAGGGCATAGCCCAAACTTGCTGGTTTGAAATGACAGCAAATTGTTTAAGCTTGCAAGGGAGAATCAAAAATTATGCCCTGATGTTTACTTTTGTTGATTGGGGTGTGGATGATGACACCGTTTGAAGGCAATATTTGAATGATAAATACTATAACAACGGCCCCTTATCCAGAGCAAAAACCTGGCACCTCCGGTATGCGTAAACGGGTCGTGGTTTTTCAACAAAATCATTATTTGGAGAATTATATTCAGGCGATTTTTGATTCAATCGGAGATTTTTCCGGTCAAACGCTGGTGCTTGGGGGGGATGGGCGATTTTATAATAAAGAGGCTATACAAACCGTTGTCAAAATGGCGGTGGCTAATGGATTTGGTAAAATTATCATCGGGCAAAATGGTCTGCTTTCAACCCCGGCGGTGTCGCATTTAATACGCAAAAACAAGGCCTATGGGGGTCTGGTTTTCTCAGCCAGCCATAATCCGGGGGGGCCGGAGGGCGATTTTGGGGTGAAGTATAACAATGGAAGTGGTGGCCCCGTTTCTGAAACTATCAACGAAGCTGTGTATGCGCGCACGTTAGAGATTGAGCAGTTCAAAATACTCAAAACTGACGACATTGATTTGGCGACACACGGCGTGTCCGACATGGCAGGGACTGTGATCGAAGTGGTGGATCCGGTCAAAGATTACGCGGCCCTGATGCAAACTTTGTTTGATTTTGACGCTATTCGGGCTTTATTTGAGGGCGGCTTTACCCTGCAGTTTGATGCGATGCATGCCATTACCGGCCCCTATGCCACGCTTATTCTTCAGGATATGTTGGGGGCGGCTAAGGGCAGTGTTGTTAATGGCATTCCTTTGCCTGATTTTGGCGGCAAACATCCCGATCCCAATCCGGTTCATGCCAAGGCGTTATGTGATTTGATGCTTGGTGATGAGGGCCCCGATTTTGGTGCGGCCTCAGACGGGGACGGGGATCGCAATTTGATTGTGGGCAAAAATCAATATGTCACTCCATCGGATTCCTTGGCGATATTAGCGGCAAATGCGCATCTGGCCCCGGGCTATAAGGGGGGCATCAAGGGGATTGCGCGCTCTATGCCCACCAGTGCGGCGGCGGACAGGGTGGCCGATTCGTTGGGTATAAAATGTTATGAAACCCCCACGGGTTGGAAGTATTTTGGCAATCTTTTGAGCGCCGGGAAAATTAGCATATGCGGGGAAGAAAGTGCGGGAACCGGCTCTGACCATGTGCAGGAGAAGGATGGTCTTTGGGCTGTTTTGTTGTGGCTGAACATTTTGGCGAAACGCAAACAAAGCGTTGTGGAAATTGTGAGAGAACATTGGCAGACATATGGGCGCAATTATTATTCCCGCCATGATTATGAGGCGGTGGACACGCAATTGGCTGATGATTTGCTCGCAAAACTACGGGCAAAACTTCCCGGTTTGGTTGGGCAGGAAACTGAAGCGGGAAAAATCACCTATGGAGATGATTTTTCCTATGATGACCCGATTGATGGCTCCCATAGTGCATCCCAGGGGTTGCGTATCGGGTTTGAAAATGGCGCGCGAATTGTTGCGCGGTTAAGCGGGACGGGAACAGTTGGAGCGACAATTCGGCTTTATCTTGAGCGCTATGAGCCAAGGGATGGGGATTTGGGGCAGGAAACGCAAACGGCGTTGAAATCCCTGATTGCGTTAGCGGAAGAATTGATCGGCGTAAAAAGCGCAACCGGGCGCGCAGGGCCGAATGTGATTACTTAAAATTGGGCGCCGGACTAAATCACACGTAGCAGGGTGAGCCAGCTAAAACCAGCGCCGATAAACAGGCAAAGCGGGCCATAGACTTTTACATCGAATGTCGCGAAGGGCTCCTCTGGGGTTTTTAGCCGCCACCATTTTGTGTACGCTATAATACCGCGGAAAATGAAAACACCGGCTAAAAGTATGCCTCCCAATGTCAAGATGAGGCTTTGGTTTGGGTCGGTGAGGGCCAGCGCCCAAAGTCCGGCAAAAAATGTAATTAGAGATACCGCAAGGGATGCCCAACGCGGGGGCATTTTTTCAGCACCTTTGAATCCGGCCACCGTACGCACAAGGTCAATTTCTGTTTTGGCCGGGTACGTGGCACCAAAGGCCCACAACATATGAACCATTGAAACTGCGAGCAATGGGATGAAAACAACAGAGGCGAGGCCAGCAATCATATCAGGACAATCTTTGAAGGGAATAAATGTAGGGGCAACCTATTGATGGGCGGATGAAATTTCAAACTCTAATTTGAATTTACTTGACCTGGGACGCGTTTGCAAAGATGGTTTTAGTCGATGTTGTACCAATTTGTGATGGACACTTAATATGAGTCTTGCTTCAATTCTTGGATTTACCCTTGCCATGGCTATTTTGGCGGCGACCCCCGGCCCGGCGTTTTTTGTGCTGATGAGCCGGGCGATGGCCAATGGTGTGAAGGCGGGGGCTGGGGTGCTTACCGGGGTCATTATTGCGGATGTCATATTTCTTATTCTGGCTTTACTTGGCATGAGTGCTGTCTCCCAAGCCATGGGGGAAATGTTTGTTTTGGTTAAACTTGTCGGGGGGGCCTATATTGTTTTTCTGGGGTATAAAATGTGGACGCAAAAGCCCGTTGACCCGGACGAGGTAGGACAAAGCAATGGACGTGGATATTTTTCTAGCCTGCTTGAGGGCTTGGCAGTTAATCTGACCAATCCGAAGGCCATAATATTTTTTGCGGCGTTGTTACCGACATTTGTTGACGTTGCACGTGTCACGTTGATGGACGGTCTGATTTTGGCTGGTATTGTTATTATGGCGGGGGTGCTTGTCGATGGCTCCTATATTTTGCTGGCGCAAAAGGTTTCGCGTTGGTTGCGGAGCAAAAAAGCTCAGCGACGACTTAACCGCACCGGTGGCGCAACGTTAATGGCGGTTGGGGTTGCCGTGGTTACGCGCTAGAACCCTTTATATTTGATTAAATCAAAATGAGGTTCTAGCTCTTTTTGTGTGCATGTCATTTGCCCAATTACCGGTATCCACTTATCGGTGACATGCGCTAAATTTTAATACTGGCTTAAAAGCACGTGCACGGATTGCCCAAACCGGGTGATTTGTGCCTTTCCAATTTCTCCTTTTGCGGCTTGCAAAGCATAGGTCACCAGACCCGGATTGCGCATGGCATTTATGGAGGAAATCATGTTGAGGGAGCTAGCGAGGGGAAAATGTTCCCAGGAATCGGGGTCACGAACATGGGCCACATCAATGAGTGTAACCCTTTGCCCTTGCATCATAGTGACATCTTCAACACTGCCCAGTCTTGGCTGACCCTCATTAAATGTGTTGGCAAAATTGCGCAGCAGGTCATCATCGTGGGAAATATAGGCGATGATAGGCGCGTCAATGCCGCGCAGGGTTTGTAATTCTATATTGAATAGATCCAAATCAATGTCTGGCGCCAGCATAACCAATCCACCAAAGCGATTAAAAAATCGTTGGTTGTCGGCAATACGCATTTGACGCACAGCCTCAATTGCCAGGCGCGCACCCATTGAGTGGCCCACCAACACGATGCGCGAGGCTCCCTTTTGCGACAGGCTATCCAAGAGCTCGACAAGGGCGTCCCGAGCAAAGGCACTACTGTCCAGATCGTGGGAATAGGAAATAATGTTGTGGGAACTGGGCCAGTCAAAAAGTACCGGGGTTCCGGGCAGATCAATGTCGTGGGTTATTTGTGCAAGACGATTTATGGAATGCTCAAAGGTGGTGTTGAAACCATGTACAAACACCAGTATTTCTGCATCGTTCGTGCCGGTTCGTGCGTGCGAGATCACTTGGCTTGAGAACGCGGACATGGCGGCATGCTCTGCCGTAAGGACTAACTCAAACTGCATGCCTAAGGAAGTGTTCTCTTTGGGTAGGCTGGTTATTTTCCGTTCCGTTGGAATGGCGATGGAATAGGCACGCAGAGACGGTGTCGTTTGGCGATCAGGTCCATACGTGCCATCCTCCTCAATACTGCGCAATGAATCGACAAACACAGTTTGTGTATTAACTTGAATTTGCAACGGCTCGCGCATCGCAAGACCGGGCAATAGAGTGCACCCGCTCAGAAAAATAAAAGAGGTAAGTGAGGCTAACAAAATGCGCATTGTTTACTCCTTGGGTGAAGGAACAAATTCAGATTAACTAGCGCTTGTTTCTTGATTTTAGTAAATCTAACTTGAGGCAATCTAATATGGGTGTGGTCGCAAGCGTATTACTTTTTTACTATATGTTGGCTTGCAGGTCGGTGATTTATGTCAAGTCGTTACTGCTCATTACAACTCGTTGCTGCGCCGTTTTCGCCATGCCCAATGGGCAAGAATTAGGGCAAAGACAAGAACCGCTACACCATAAAACTGGAATTTTAACACGGTGCTTTTGCTGGCCCATGCCACCATATCTTCACTTATGCCTTCTGGGCCAAGCTTTAACATCAAATGGATTAGTGCATTTTCCAGATAGTCCAAAGTCATGGCGGGAAGGGGCACAAAAATCAACAGATTGCGGCGATAACCCCAATGAACAGGGGCAAGAATATACATGGCCAAAATAATGCTGACGGTGAGAAATGCGGGGTAGAATATATCAAGAACCTGCTGAGGCCCCATGTAGATTGCAGTGCCTTCAGGTCCAAGGCTTTCAAGGAGTATGCGGGCCTGATTGAAGGAATAACCGGTGGTGCGCAGGTCAAAAATATCCAACAGCGAATATTGGCGAATGGCGGGCATCGTCCAAAGGTGCATTGCGGCAAGGGTCATAAGCATAAGGGGAAAAACAACCCAAAAGGCAATCTTTAGATTGCGCGTTAGTTCGGTAGCGGATGTGCTGTTTTTATTCACCTGTTGAGCTTTACTTTTTCGGAACTGTGGCCGGGTGGGCGCGGTAGTATTTGATCGCGTCGCTGATCAGTTTGTCCAGGAGCTTGTTCCCTGCGTTAATGTGTTCGTCGGCGGCCATTGTGGGCGCAATAATGGAGATTGCAAGGGTTTCGACGGCATAGGCGGCCCGATGATTATCATCCTCAGCTAATTGCTTGCCCTGGGACTGGAAGGCGGCCAACAAACGGTTTTGCGCATCCTTATCATGGGATAGTTTTAGTTCGGTCCAGGAAGCCTTCCCGGCGTCCTCGATGATGCTGCCAGCCAATGAGCCGATAAGCCAGATGGTTTCAGGGTCATTGGCGGCATTTTTCCCCAAGTCTGCCATCAGGTTGATGAAGCGGGTTTTGAACTGTTGTTTTGGTGTTGGTTGCTCTGTCATAGATTTTATCGGTATTTTTAATGAATTTAAGGTGTGATAAACTCGTTCATAACTCTTGTTGATTGCTCCGGCAATAAAAAAGGCCGGAACAATAAAGTCCCGACCTGCAAAAATTACTGATCCGAGGCTTTGAGCTTAGTTGCTCAATTCCAGTGCATCTTTAATGCTGATTGAGGTTAGCCCTTGCGCTTCAGCAACCGGGGCGCAGGTTAGTTTGCCATGGGTTACGTTCAGTCCGTTGGCGAGATGGGCATCGTCGCGCAAAGCAACTTGCCATCCTTTGTTAGCCAAATTTACCACATGGGGCAGGGTGGCGTTGTTGAGCGCATATGTTGATGTGCGCGCGACACCGCCGGGCATGTTGGCCACGCAATAGTGCACGATATCGTCCACAACATAGGTAGGGTCGGCGTGGGTTGTGGCGTGGGAGGTTTCAAAACACCCCCCCTGATCAATCGCCACATCGGCCAGCACAGCACCCTTTTTCATGGTGGAGAGCATGTCGCGGGTCACCAATTTTGGTGCGGCGGCACCGGGGATGAGCACAGCGCCAATAACCAAATCCGCTTCTGCGATGCTTTGTGCGAGGGACGCTTTGTTTGAATAAAGCACGCGAGCACTGGCTTCAAAATGATGATCAAGGCGTTCCAGAACCATCGGGTTACGATCTAGAATGGTCACATCGGCTTGCAGACCTACGGCCATTTGGGCGGCATTGAAACCAACCACACCACCGCCAAGAATAACGACTTTACCGGGCTGAACGCCGGGTACACCACCAAGAAGAACCCCACGGCCCCCATGGGCTTTTTCAAGGGCACCGGCCCCCGCTTGAATGGACATGCGTCCGGCAACTTGGCTCATGGGTTTGAGCAAGGGCAGGCCGCCAAAATTGTCGGTCACCGTTTCGTAGGCAATGCAGGTGGCACCTGACGCCAGCAGATCGTTGGTCTGGGGAACATCGGGGGCGAGGTGTAAATAGGTGAACAATACTTGACCCTGCCGCAACATTTTGCGCTCGATTTCTTGTGGTTCCTTGACCTTGACGATCATATCGGCTGCAGCAAAAATTTCTGCGGCGGTTTGGGCGATCGTTGCCCCAATGGCCTCATAGGCCCCGTTGTCTGCGCCAATGCCTTCGCCCGCTTTTGTTTCAACCACCACTTGATGGCCGTGGGCGATGAGTTCGCTCGCACTCTCGGGGGTTAGCCCAACACGATATTCATGATTTTTGATTTCTTTTGGTACACCAACAAGCATTTTGCCCTCCTAAAGATTGATATGAATTCACGCTAATCAGACTCTTGTGAAAATTTCTTGCTATTTTTTAATATTTGAGACATTTTCTGCGATATTATTTCGCTTTGAAGAAGGTATCTGCAACAATGACGCGCATAAGTGAGGTAGATCGAAAATTACTGTTGGCGGTGCAAGCGGACAGTCATCAAAGTGTGCAAAAATTGGGGGACAAGGTGGGGCTGTCGCCTTCGGCCTGTCACCGGCGTTTGAAATCACTGGAGGAAAAAGGGTATGTGCTGGCCTATAGGGCGACGCTAAGCGCAGAAAAGCTTGGTTTTTCCATGCAATTTTTCATTTCTGTTAGTCTTGGTTCACAGAGCGAAAAATCGTTCGAAGATTTTGAAGCGGCGGTCAAAGATGTGCCCGAGATTTTGGAATGCCATCTTATGGCGGGACAATCGGATTATATTTTGCGGGTTGTTTGCCGTGATCTAGAGGACTTTGAACGTTTGCACCGTCGTTTGATCGCGCGCCTTCCCGGTGTGAGCCAAGTCCACTCCAATATGTCTATTCGCACGGTTAAGGTGCGTACCGGGTTGCCCTTATAAATTCATCGAAAGCTTCCTCAAATGGAGACGACATGCCTCCAGAAGCTTGAAAGCGGGATATAAATGAGGACGATTTGATCGTCACCAAAATTGGCGCTAAGGGATAGATTACTTATCAACCAGGTCGTTGACGTGATGGCGAACACTGATGACAAAACCAAACAGGAAATTGATTTAGCGATAAATTCTTAATGGCTGCCCATTGGGCGGACTTTTTCTTTTGGTTCTCGCTTTTCTTTCAATGGCGAGTAGCTTAGAACAGCGAACGAATAAGTTTTCTCATATCATACAAGGTTTCCCCGATGGCTCGCCAATTTATTTATCACATGCACGATTTATCCAAGGCCTATTC
>JAJRRG010000122.1 GCA_024279675.1 Alphaproteobacteria bacterium | reverse complement strand
TGAGGAGGCGCTCCCATCGGTGCGCGCCGTCTCGTCGGAACTATCGGTAAATCCATTAACTGTGACCAAGTCCTACCAATCTTTGGTGGAATTGGGCGTGGTTGAAAAGAGAAGGGGACTTGGCATGTTTTTAACGAAAAATGCCCGCGTTGAATTACTAACGCACGAACGAAAAAAATTTCTAAACGAAGAATGGCCACGCATTTATGCCCAGATTAAAGGACTTGATTTGGACGTGGCGGAATTGATGAAAAAACCTACGGGGAACAAGGGGAATAAGCCAAATGCAAACAAGTGAAAACATAGTGGAGGTCAAGGGCCTCAGCAAAAAATTTGGCAGTACACAAGTTTTGCACGCCATTGACTTTGCCATACCCCGGGGGCGGATTTATGGATTGATCGGACACAATGGCGCCGGGAAAACCACTGCGATTAACACCATCCTGGGTTTGACAGATTATGAGGGATCGGTAAGTGTTCTGGGACATGAGCCCTTTGCAAACCGGGCAGAGATGATGCGGGACATTGCGTTTATTTCCGACGTCGCGAGCCTGCCCAGATTCCTCAAAGTCTATCAACTATTAGATTTGATGGTTGGCGTTCACCCCAATTTTCAGCTTGAGAAAGCATTGGACATGCTCAAGGACACGGATATTCGCTCCAGTGTAAAAATCAAATCCCTGTCCAAGGGGATGTTGGCGCAACTTCATTTGGCCGTCGTGATGGCAATTGATGCAAAACTGTTGGTGTTGGATGAACCCACATTGGGCTTGGATATTACGTTTCGCAAAAAATTCTACCGCCGTTTGGTCGAAGATTACATGAGTGAAGACCGCTCAATTCTCATTACAACACACCAGGTCGACGAGATTGAATTTTTGCTTACGGACCTGATGTTTCTTCGCGATGGAAATGTGGTTTTGGACGCCAGTATGGAAGATATTGGAAAGCGCTTTACCCAAGTATTAGTTGCGCCTGAAAATGTGGATGCGGCAAAAGCTGAAAAACCCATATTTGCCACCAAGCAATTGGGGCAAAATATTATGATCTTTGACGGTCTAGACCGAGAAGCAGCTGAGGCCTTAGGTGCTGTTAGCAATCCTTCAGTCAGTGATTTATTTGTGGCGTTGATGGAACGTCAGCCAACGTCAGCAGGAGTATCATCATGAGTTCATATTCAATGACAGGGCTAAAGAGCCTGTTGAAAAAAGAATTTCTAGAACACAAAACACCATTTCTATATGTACCCGGAGTTTTTGTACTTCTGATTTTTGGGACATTTTTCATCTCCCTTTGGCGGCATGAGGACAATATAAAATTTGTCGGATTGTTTGTTAATCCCGGTGAAGGCATTGATCTGTTCAATGCGTTTTATTCGGTCTCCATCGTGGTTTGGCTGGGTTATTTGTCACTGATGTTGTTTGTTTATTTCGCATCCAGCTTCAGCGCAGACAGAAAAAACAATGCCCTGTTGTTCTGGAAATCTATCCCCGTATCAGATCTAGAAATTTTAGGCACAAAAACCATTGCAGGTTTGGTCGTTTTTCCCATTGTGATTATGGGATGGGCATTGATTACGGCGGTGTTTGGCTATATTATTTTGAGTGCAATGTCGGCAAGCAGTCCCATATTGGCATCACTCAATTCGGGTACCAATTTGATAACTACCCTTAATGTGGAATTGTCGTCCCTCGTGTTTATCACGACGGCATTACTATGGTTTTTACCAGTTTTTGCCTTCGTGGGCATGCTCGGCACCGTGTTGCGGGGATGGGCAATCCCCGCCTTTATCCTGCTCATGGTCATGGTTTCAGCTATTGAAAGTATCCTAAACTTTGCAATTGGTGGGGCGATTTCTGATATGCTTTTCAATAGGTTTGAAGCGCCGTTCCAAATTGTAGGGGACATGATGGAATCCGTTTCAAGCCAAGTCATTGAGAGTACAATTCAGATTGGTGATATCGTATCTGTCAGCAATTTCGCCCCCAATTTCCTGTCGCAAATTGATTGGACAGGTATGGTTGTGGGTTGGTTGTTTGCAGCAATATTTATCTATCTGGCGAGCGAATATCGTCGTCGTCGCCTAGCCGCATAGGTCGCAGTTTTTACCAAAGATTACGGCAAATTAGATGGCGGGCTATGCTCGCCATTTTTTGTTCGCCCTGAGATGTTGGGTGTGTGCAGGAAGTTGCTCTCAACATGAACGCAATCTGAATGTGCCCCTCAGGCTTGGTTCAATTGCATTCCGCTAAATATCTGATAATCGAATACATGAACACCAAATATTTTGGACGAGGGGTAATAAACATGAACACCAATTTGAAAAATCTAATTGCAGCAACTTCCGCCGGGCTTCTAATCGTTGTCGCCGCCGCCTTCGCAATTTCTCCGGCTCAGGCCAAGGGTTATGATGTGGGGTTAGCTGGGCAGGTGGTCAACGTACAGGATCACGATGAGCTGAATGTGCGCATGTGGCCCGCATCATTTTCGCAAAAAATCGGAAGTTTTGAGCCCGGAACGCTGGTTTATATTGAGCGTTGCATCGAAAAAACCAACTATTCAGATTGGTGTAAAGTTGGCCGAGACAACACCTATGGCTGGGTCAATTCAAGGTATTTGCAGCTGGTACAATAGGTAAAATTTTACGCACGACTTCCCATGCACTTCTTTAACTAATCCTCCCTGACCTCAAATGAGGTTGACTTTGCTCCGCTTTTGTCCCCCATGCTTGGGAAGTACAAAAAGCGGAGTTTTTTTTATGCAAAATCCAATCCTTGCGGAACTGGTTCGAAACAATTGGGTTGAGAATCGCCATCGCGGCGCGTTCTGCGTGGTCAATGACGAAGGGGAAGTTCTCGTTTCAGCCGGAGATTTTGAACGCGCAATTTTTCCCCGATCCGCCATTAAATCATTACAGGCTCTGGCATTGTTTAAGTCTGGAGCCATTGAAAAATTTGGCTTTGATGACAAGGCAATCGCCATGTCATGCGCTTCCCATTTAGCGGAGCCAGGCCATGTGTCACAGGTGACAAGCAATCTGGAAAAAATCGGTTGTACAGAGGCAGATTTTGAGTGTGGTATCCATCCACCTTCCGATAAGGTTGCCCGAAACAATTTGCGTCAAAGCGGCGATGAGCCAAGCGCTGTTCATAATAATTGCTCGGGAAAACACTCAGGTATGTTAGCGGTATCGCGGGCATTGGGCGAACCGGTTAAGGGATACATTGATCTTGATCATCCGGTACAAAAATTGGTACGTGCCTCAATTGAAGAACTGATCGGGGAGCCCTTGAGCACGAAACGATGTGGCTTGGATGGGTGTTCAATCCCCACTTGGGCAACATCTATGAAATCCATCGCATTTGGCTTTGCCCGTGCCGCGACGGGGCGCGGATTGCAGGCGGATACAGCTAAGGCAAGTAAGAGAATAATTTCCGCTTGCACCGCCAACCCATTCCTAGTCGGAGGCACCGGGGAATTTGACACAGACGCAATGAGTGTGTTTGAGGGCACACTCATGTCCAAGGGGGGCGCCGAGGGGGTTCGGTGCGGATCTATTCCCCATTTGAAAATTGGATTTGCATTAAAATGCGATGATGGGAATATGTTGGCATCGGAGGTCATGGTGGCAAAACTATTGCAAGATATTGCGCAACCCGATGAGGCCCAACTTGCATTTTTGCAAAAACGGCAACAGAAAATTCTCAAGAATTGGCGCAAGTTTGACGCGGCAACCATGCAAGCGGTAACTTAGAAATGTAGCTGGGCGCTTGTCTAACCGACTGAATTATCATCAATCTGGAGTTGAGGATATTTGCCCGCATCCCCTATCAGGTCACGGGTGACAATATCGTCCCACGCGGCGCCGATAATGGCCCCTTCTGTGGCCTCAACAATCATATTGTCACTGATCTTTGCGTGTCCGGCACCCTCGGCAATGCTGATGGCGATACCGTACTTGGTTTGGCGAATAATGTTGTTGGCGACCAGCACATTGCGCAGGAAAGTTCCCCAACCCCCACCAATGCCCGCGCCGGGTACATTTTCCACTATATTGCCCGTCACAGCCGTGTCCGCTTCAGCAAATATTCCTATGGGCACGGTATCCGGGTTGGTGGGGGAAAGCGGCAAAATATTACGCACGATATTGTTGGAACAGATAGCCAAACGGCCCCCGTCGTCAAAATTGGTGATAGATATGCCGGTCGCGGCACCATCCACCAGATTGTCCGAAATGATCGAACCGGAAAATGCAAACTCTGAGAATATGCCAACCTCTGAGGAATTGATGCACTGGTTGCCACGAATGATGGTGTTGTTGGTGGAATTGGCGCGAATGGCCGATAAAGCACACTCGGAAATAGAGTTATTGGCGACGATCACCTCGTCCGCGAGATAAATGTTGACCCCATTGCCGTTTTGTCCATCCCCCCAGTCCGAGCCAATTTTGCTGATTTGATTGTCCGTAACAATGGTACGATCCGCGCCGTTGGCATGACGCCAAACGCGAATGCCCCCATTTCCACAATCATAGATAGAATTGCCAGAAATCAACAATCCATAACTATTTTGTCCATGTATGGCGCTTTGTCCCAACTTGTAAAAACTGCAGCCCCTGATTTTGCCTGAACAATTGCGTAAGTGAATACCATTGTCCTCATGATTTTGAAATCGGCAGTCTGTGATGCGTACGGCGACGCATTCTTCAAATTTTAACAGACCAAGTTCTTCGTTTCGCGTCCCCGCACCATTACCCTCAAAGGTAAGGGATTTAAGGGTAATGCTGGATTGCCAGCTAGTGGTAAATATCGCTTCCCCATTGGCTGACGCCAAAGTTGTTGCACCATCAACCCCGATGATGGTGCAATCGGTGGGTAATACAATGCCAGCAATGTGATAAGTCCCACCAGCAATAAACAAAGGCATACCCTGATCAACAGCCGTGTTGATTGCAACGCGAAAAACATCAGATTGATCGTGACTTACATTTGCAATAAGTCCGAGTTCGCTGGCGCTGAGAGCCCCCCCCATTGCGTTCGATATGCTGGGAGCGGTAAGCGCTCCCGCACTAAGACTTAATAAAAGTGTGCGACGTTTCATCAAGGGCCTCGATAAATACTCATGAATATATGAGACATTCTAACGGGTAATGTGTCTAAACACCAGTGAACTCGCTATAAGTGGTAAACCGGCTAAAAACTCCGAGCCCTATAGTTTGGAACTGCGCACCGCAGTACCGGTGGCGGTCACCATTAACATTGCCCCACGCCCCCCGATGGTTTCGTAATCGAACGATACACCAATGATGGCATTGGCATTTAACAAGCGCGCCCGATCGGTGATTTCGTTGAGCGTGGTTTCCCGTGCCTTTTCCAACACTTCCTCATAGGTGCCTGAGCGTCCACCCACATAGTCGGTGACAGTTGCCATAATATCGCGCACGAAGTTCGCCCCTGAAATTGTTTCCCCGGTTACGATGCCCAGATACTCGTTGATGTCGTAGCCCTGCAAAGTATCCGTGGTGCTGACAAGCATAATATTTTCCCCAAAATCAATGTATCATTCAGATAGGAAGACTTTAGCGCATTGCCAAGTTTTATTGTCAAAATTCTCAGCACCAAAGGAATGTAATTGTATTCAGAATGAAACTATAAAAACTTGTACGCTTTGGACTTGTCCCCCAAGCTTGCTAAAAGCTATAAGGGCGTAACTGTTTTTGGGAGACTATTGTTAATGCTGTTAGATGATCGCGTATATTTGGGCACAAGCACCAAGGGGGAATACCTGCCCTTAAAATATGCAAACCGCCATGGATTGATTACCGGGGCGACCGGAACCGGCAAAACCGTAAGCTTGCAAATTATTGCCGAAGGGTTTTCCCGCGCCGGGGTGCCAGTATTTTGTGCGGACGTTAAGGGCGATCTGTCTGGCTTGGCTGTAAAAGGTGAGTCCAAAGATTTTTTGGAAAAACGCGCCAACGACATCGGGTTTGACGATTACGAATATGACAGCTTCCCAACCATATTTTGGGATCTGTTTGGTCGCAAAGGCCACCCCATCCGCACAACGGTGTCCGAAATGGGGCCTCTGTTGTTTTCGCGCATGCTTGACCTGAATGCCACCCAGGAAGGCGTGATCAATATCGCCTTTAAGATCGCCGATGATGAGGGATTATTGTTACTTGATCTCAAAGATTTGCGGGCATTGCTTGTTCAGATGGGCCAAAATAGAAAAGAAATTGCGCTGACCTATGGTTCTGTTTCAACCGCCTCAATCGGGGCTATTCAGCGCGGGTTGCTGGTGTTGGAACAACAGGATGGGGATTTGTTTTTTGGGGAGCGGGCGCTTGATATCCGCGACCTGATGCGGGTTGATCGGGATGGACGTGGATTTATCTCGGTGCTGGCGGCGGATGAATTGATGATGTCCCCGCGCCTTTATTCCACGTTTTTACTGTGGCTTTTGTCCGAGTTGTTCGAGGAGATGCCAGAGGTTGGGAACCCCGATAAACCTAAATTGGTATTTTTCTTTGATGAAGCGCATTTGTTGTTTGACGAGGCACCTAAAGTCCTCCTGCAAAAAATTGAACAGGTGGTAAAACTGGTGCGCTCCAAGGGTGTTGGCGTATATTTTGTGACCCAAAATCCCGCCGATATGCCCGACGCAGTGCTGGCCCAATTGGGCAATCGTGTGCAACACGCTTTGCGCGCCTACACCCCGCGCGAGCAAAAGGCCGTACGCGCCGCCGCCGACACGTTCCGTCCAAACCCAGATTTTGACACCAAGGAAGTCATCACCCAATTGGGGGTGGGTGAAGCGCTGGTTTCAACCCTTGAAAGCAAGGGCGTGCCCTCCATTGTTGGGCGCACGATGATGCGACCACCATCCTCGCGTATGGGGACAATTACGCAAGCAGAACGTGAAAGCGTTATGGCTGATAGCCCTGTACGGGGACTATATGACGACATTATTGACCGTGATTCAGCCTTTGAAGTATTGCAGCGCCGCACAGAGACGCAACAGGTTGAAGAAGAAAAAGCTCGCCCGACACCAAGCAATAATCGTCGCTCCAGTCGCCAAAGTGTGACAGAAACCGCGATCAAACAATTGGCGCGTACCATGGCACGTTCCCTAGGCAATTCGTTGGTGCGGGGCATACTTGGTAGCTTCCGGCGCGGACGCTAACATTTAGGAGTTGGGATTGTGGCATCAATAAAAAAACCAACCTTGGTCGTATTTGCTTCGGATCAAGGGCCGGGGGACGCAGCGCGCACCTCCATCATGTCCCAAGCGGGATCAGTGTTGGCCAAAAACGGGGCGAAATTGGTCTGCTTGGCAGAAAATGACATTGTACCTCTATCTTTTCTTACCAGTGCCCGGGCAGCCGGGGGGGAAGTTGAGTTGATATGCGATGCCGAATATGCGTTGCCGACCTCCCTTGAAGATATATCGGTGCGCGTTATTGCTGAGCGTGAGGCGCGGCTTGCCGCTCTGGCTGAGATGGCAGATTGCTTTATTGGGCTTCCCGGTTCACTCGCCAGCGTGACTGCACACTATTTGACTATTGCCCGGTTGGGGGCGAAAACACCGATGGTCTTTTTGAACCAGAATAATGCCTATGAGATCGTGCGTGGTTTTTCCGCAGACGTATTTGTTCACACATTTCAGGAGGCCCATCGCAAGGTGCAGTTTGTTGAAAATATTGAAGAAATCTGGCCCCGAGTAGAAAAGCTATTGGGATAATAATTGCCATTTTTTGGTAGTTAAGTTTGCCATGGGATATTGTCCACAATGCGGACTTTGCTGCCGTTGCATAAATTCATTTAGACTGTAGAATTTGCAATAATTCAAAATTAGGGGTTGCGATTGATGGACTACTCCACATTACTAATTTTTTCTTTGGCGGCGCTTGCTTTGACCGCATCTCCCGGGCCAGATATGTTGCTCCTTGCATCGCGTAGCGCGACTCAGGGCCGTGTCGCTGGCCTTGCTACTTGGGCAGGTATTGCGGTTGGGACATATTGCCATGCTCTCGCCGCAGCTTTAGGGTTGTCACAGTTATTTCTTGCTGTGCCTGTTGCGTACGATTTAGTCCGATATGCTGGGGCGGCATACCTTCTGTACTTGGCATGGAAAGCCTTTACATCCAACGCAAAAATAGAAGACCAAGTAGACGCAAATCGAAAAGATCGTTCTGTGGCAACCATGTTTAAGCAGGGCCTTCTGACCAACCTATTAAACCCCAAGATGGCTATTTTTGTGCTAGCACTTTTCCCACAGTTTGTGAATCCTGAAGCTGGCTCAGTTGCAGTTCAGATTATGGTATTAGCAACAATATTGAACCTCATAGGCTTTTTTGTACACGGTGCTGTCATACTTGCTGCCAGCCGTGCCAGCTTGATGTTGTCTGGAAATGTTAAGATCAAAAACATATCACAATATATTTTGGGCACTGTTTTTGCTGGTTTAGCAGCGAGATTGGCATTTGATACACAGCGATAACCGCCAATTTGGACTCGAAGCCGACATTACCGAGTATGCCCGATCGGCCAAACCTTATGGGCCTCTGTTACTGGCAACAATCACCGATAGAATGATTTATCCTTGAGCTCGTAAACCCCCTAAATATAGGTTGGCTCAGTAGGTGGAAATAGAGGCACAACATTATCAGGCACTTTAATTGCTGGAATGGCCTGAATGGATGTATTCTCTTGCGTTAGCAAGCTGTCCCTTGATTGGTCGGTTTTTTCTAACCGTGCAACCACCCTGTCCCGCAAAAAGAGTGGCGACATCGGCTTGACGATCACTTCATCAATGGCGGCGAAGTTGCAAGATTGCTTGAGTTCTGCCGAAATAAAATTGCTCAGCACAATCATTTGAAACTGGCGCGTAGGAAGTTGGCGGCGCATGTCAATTGCAAGCTGAGGCGCAAGCGTTTCCCCAATTTCATAATCGCATATGATGAGATCAACCGGTGCAATGCGAAGGTGTGTTTTGAGGACATTTGGACGGTCAAAGCTTTGAACATTGAGATGTTCTTCACAGTCCAACACCATCGAAAGGATCGAACTTAGGGCAGGGCTCGAAGTTAAAATGGCAACGAATTGGCGTGAATGTCCCACAAACGGGCCTCCCTTAGTGTTAACAAAAGGTTAACACGCATTAGGGCAGCGATGAAAGGGGGCGGCAAAAATTTACATAAAAAACCCGCAGTAATCATCAAAAACGACTCTGCGGGTTTCATTCGTGTCTTATTTTTTGAACCAGATTTAAGAGGCATCATCCAAAAGTTTGGCCACATATTCCCAATTGACCATATTATCAAAGAAGGTTTCCAGATATTTTGGCCGCGCATTGCGATAGTCGATATAATAGGAATGTTCCCAAACATCGACCCCAAGCAGTGGAGTGCCCCCGTGAACAAGTGGATTTTCGCCATTGGCAGTTTTGGTGACTTCCAGTTTTCCATCAACTAGAGCAAGCCATGCCCAGCCAGAACCAAATTGCGTCATGCCCGCATTGATGAAGGCATCACGAAAGGCAGCAACCGAGCCAAGATCAGCAATGATCCTTTTTTCCAATTCGCCGGGAATTGCGCCACCGCCATTGGGTTTCATCCAGTTCCAGAAATGTAAATGATTGTAATGCTGCGCCGCGTTATTAAACAGGCCCGCATTGGTGCCAAAAGAACCTTTGACCACATCCTCTAGGCTTTTACCCTCAAGCCCGGACCCTTCAAGCAATTTGTTGCCATTGGTTACATAGGCCTGATGGTGCTTGTCATGGTGATATTCAAAAGTCTCCGCTGACATATAGTCACCAAGAGCATCATAGGCATAGGGAAGTTCTGGTAGTTCAAAAGCCATTTTGGCCTCCTCTGGGTTATTAGATTTCTGCGTCATCAACGCAATCGTTAGAGTTAGTATAGGCGATTAGGTTGGGTGCGACAATGAGTCAAGTTCTATCGTTTGGCAGGGTAGGCGCGCCGACAATCTTGATGGCAAAAGCCTGGGTGAGGGCAACTTCTTTCAGGCGATCAAAACGGCCCGACGCCCCCCCATGGCCCGCTTCCATATTGGTTTTGAGATAAAGCGGGTTGGCATCGGTTTTCATTTCCCGGAGCTTTGCAACCCATTTTGCCGGTTCCCAATATGTGACGCGAGGGTCGGTGAGGCCAGCCAAAACCAGCATGGACGGATAATCCTTAGCCTCGACGTTATCATAAGGGGAATAGCTGGCGATCCGTTCATAGGCCTCTTTTGATGTAATGGGATTGCCCCATTCAGGCCATTCCGGGGGTGTGAGGGGCAAACTATCATCAAGCATGGTTGTGAGCACATCCACAAAGGGAACAATGGCAACAATTCCAGCAAACAAGTCTGGGCGCATGTTGGTAATAGCTCCCATGAGGAGGCCCCCCGCAGATCCACCCATGGCGACAATCTTGTCTTGTGCGACAATTTTTTGCTTTGTGAGATGCTCGGCCACTGCAATAAAATCGGTGAATGTATTGACCTTATGCTCGGCGCGACCCTTTTTGTACCAATCATATCCCTTGTCTTTGCCACCGCGAATATGGGCAATGGCGTAAACAAAACCCCGGTCAACAAGGGACAGATTGGTGATTGAAAAATTCGCTGGCATCGAAATGCCATAGGCCCCGTACCCGTAAAGCAAACAAGGTGCGCTTCCATCAAGGGATGTGTCTTTGTGATAAAGCAATGTCACTGGAACCTCTGCCCCATCGCTCGCCTTGGCCATGATGCGCCTTGTGACATAATCTTGTGAACTGTGTCCGCTGGGGATAATTTGCTCCTTTAACAAGACGCGCTCCCCCGACGTCAGGTCATAATCAAACACTTGTGAGGGCGTGGTGGGGGAAGAATAGGTAAAGCGGATAGTGCTGGTATCAAACTCATACCCCACAGAAACACCTAGAGAATAGGCTTCCTCATCAAAGGCAATATTGCTTTCCGAATTGTCACCTAAATCGCGCATAACAATGCGCGGAAGGCCCTGAGATTTCTCCAGACGTATCAGATAGTTTTCAAGGACAATTGTACTCAAAATCAATGTGCCAGCCTGATGGGGTATGAGGTCTTGCCAATTCTCGATATCAGGCGTTTTAAGGGATGTTGTGGCGATTTTGAAATCCTCCGCTCCATCCTTATTTGTGAGGATAAACAATTCCCCGTGCCGCTCCTCCACGCTATACTCATGGCCTGTTTTGCGTTGGGAAATGAGCTGTAACGCCCCACCCTTGTGGGCATCAAGTAGATGAACCTCTGAGGTCAAATGATCGCCGGTCGATATAATGATAAAATTGCCGTTTAGGGTTTTGCCGATATTAACAAAATATCCCGCGTCAGCCTCCTCATAGACAATATTGTCACGTGATTGCTCAGTGCCAAGAATGTGTTGGCGTACCCGAAATGGCCGATGGTTTTCATCCAGTTCCACATAGTAAATGCTGGAACTGTCTGCAGACCACACGGCTCCGCCAGCGGATTTTTCAAGTGTGTCGGGCAGGTCTTCACCGCTCGCGATATTGCGAACACGCATTGTATAATATTCTGACCCGTTCCGATCGCATCCCCATGCCAGAAACTTGTGTGAGGGATCATGGGTCGCGCCGGCAAAACCAAAATAGCCTTCACCCGCTTCCACATTGCAATCCATGATGCACGTTGCATTGTTTCCATGACGGTCTGTGCGTATCAGCAATGGGTATTGTTGGCCGGTTTCCATTTTAGAATAATAGGAAAAATCCCCGTCAGGTGAGGGGATACCAGATTCATCTTCTTTGATACGTCCACGAATTTCGCGATAGATATTCTCTTGTAAAGCTTCGTTTTTCCGGTCAAATTCTTCGGCGAAATACCCGTTTTCCGCTTCAAGATACGTGCGAATATCAGCCGGTAATACTTCAGGCTTAACCATGACCTCCTGCCAGTTATCGGCCCGAAGCCAATGATAGGGATCATTAAGTGCTATGCCGTGATTGGTAGTGCTATGTGGAATTTTCCTGGCCATGGGCGCGCGTGTTGTTTTGGGCATTTATGAATTCCTTGGGTCTATTCTTCTGTTTGTTTTTTGGCATCAAAGCTAAGCGCGGCACCGTTCATGCAATAGCGTAATCCGGTTGGGTTTGGCCCGTCGGTAAAAACATGCCCCAAATGTGCATCGCATTGGGAACAGCGAATTTCTGTGCGCGTACGAAACAGGGACTTGTCCACATGCTCATCAACAGCCTCCGAATTAATGGGCGCAAAAAAACTGGGCCAACCAGAGCCCGATTCGTATTTGGCATCGGCGTCAAACAATTTTGCCTCGCAACAGGCACAAAGATATTCCCCAGCACGTTTTTCTTGATTTAATGGATGGGATCCAGCGCGTTCTGTTCCCCCTTTTCGTGCGACACGATATTGCTCGGAGGTAAGTTGCTTTTGCCATTCCTCATCGGATTTGATAATCTTTGTCATGCTTGCTTAGCCTTTTAGTTGGATATTTGTTCACTTAATACAAAGCTAGTTATTTCTAGCTCCAATTGCTACTTGAATTAATCAAATTTGCGTATGTGCCATATGGCTAGCCACTAGCTTGCCCTCTTGATCAGAACCGTTAAGTTGAATGTGTGTGATTCGCGGTGAAGGCACTTTTGTAGATTTTGTCCGTTTGGCTTAAGAGGTTAAATTGTATTCTGATCTGGATGTTGGCATAACTCTTGTTGCTCTTGCGCCTTTTTTTGCAGCGGTACTTGCCCCTTTTATATTCCGGTTTGTTAAAAGCCATGCCGGTTGGGTGTTG
>JAJRRG010000121.1 GCA_024279675.1 Alphaproteobacteria bacterium | reverse complement strand
TCACAATTGTCAGGTATTTCTAATTGCATTCTTGGCATATATGGCGAGCCGTTGCCCACTTGTCCAGCATCTGGTTGAAATGTTTGGCAAACAGGTACAAATGTGAAAGTAAAGTGGACACGGTTTTTTACGCCTTTTGTCTGTTTTTGTTGAGAGGAGCCAAATAGAATGAATAAGAGCACAGATCTTACGGACCAGCTTTTTGATGATAAGATCAATGATCAGTTGGACCCCTTTGATGTTTTTACCCAATGGCTTTTGGAAGCGCGTGAGAGCGAGGTCAATGATGCCAACGCAATGACATTGTCGACACTGGATGAAACCGGAATGCCGGATTCTCGGATTATGCTGTTGAACGGGCAGGATGAGCGCGGGTTCATTTTTTATACAAATTCTAACTCAGTCAAAGGGGTGCAGTTGGAAGCCAACCCAAAGGCCGCACTTTTGTTCCATTGGAAAACCTCTCGACGTGCGGTGCGAATTCGTGGGGACGTGGTCAAGGTTAGTGCTCAAATTGCGGACGCCTATTTTGCGAGCCGGCCCCGTGGTTCCCAATTGGGTGCCCATGCTTCATTTCAGTCCCAACCGTTGCAGGCACGCGATGATCTCACCGGCCGTATTGAACATATTACCGCCAAATATGAGGGGCAGGATGTCCCCCGACCCGACCACTGGAACGGATACCGGGTTGAGCCGATACGCATAGAGTTTTGGCAAGATGGGAAATATCGGTTACATAATCGTGTAGCATTTGCCCGCGATGATCTTGAAAGTCCTTGGTCTGCACAAGTTTTGAATCCGTAAAAAATTTGAACCCATAACAATTGATATTTAAGCCACAATAATTATAGGATTTCCTTGGTGCCAACGCCGACAACATCACAAACCACAATATCCTTTTTAGGAACGCGTTGGCGCTTGTTTGGCATCTTGTTGTCGGGCTATTTATTGATGCTGATGACATTGGGCATGTATCGGTTTTGGCTGGTCACCAACAAACGGCGTTTCTATTGGTCCCATACCCAAATCCATGGGGAAGCCATGGAATATACAGGAACGGCGGTGCAATTACTGGTCGGGTTTTTGTTGGCCCTGGCTATCTTTTTACCATTATACGGGTTCTTTTTTTATCTATCCACCCAGTCCCCTGCGGCGACAGTCTATGGCTATATGGGGGCCGGGATATTCATGTTTTTCCTTACCGGGTATGCCGCATACCGTGGGCGGCGGTTTTTGCTTTCGCGTACCCTGTGGCGTGGCATTCGCTTTTCACAAGAGGGTAACGCGTGGGCCTATGCAATTCGCCGATTTTTGTGGATATGCCTCGCTATTGTAACCGTAGGTTTAGCTTACCCTTTCATGGTCGCAAGCCTTTGGAAATACCGATATAATCATACATGGTTTGGGGACAGAAAATGTGAATTTACTGGCTCTTGGCGCACCATTGCAGGCCCTTATTATTTTATCTATTTCATGTTTGTTGGGTTCATTGTCGCCGGATTATATTTCTCCGGTGCAATGACGAGTGGTAAGGCGGTCAACGTTGAGGATTTTGGCGATAACCTTATTGTGGTCGGCATGTTTGCGGGTGCTGGTTTTGTGTCGTTTATCGCGTACTTTTATCTTAGGGCCCGCATTACCTCGCGTATGCTTTCAAGTGTCACCATAGGCAAGGCCAAGCTGGTCGTGCGGGTTCGAGCCCGTGCTCTGTTTTGGCAACAGTTTTCCTATACCATTCTGGTGTCGATTGTTGCGGTCATGTTTTTGCTTTTGCTTGGATATATCATGGGCGATATTCTCCAGCCCTTGATGGAAAAAAATGAAACCAGCCTCAATGAAGTGCTAAAACTCGGCTGGTATAATCTGGTGATCTTTGGCCTGATTTATCTTTCATTTATGGCGAGTTTGACCATGCTTGCGGAATTGGTATTTGGTCTTGGTTTTTGGCGTCTGGTTGCTCGGGGTACGATAATTGAAAACGAGACCGACTTGCGTACGATAAGAGCGAGGGGTGAAGAATCTGCTCTTGTTGGTGAGGGGCTGGCCGATGCCCTGAACGTTGGAGCCTATTGATGGACACAAGATCTGAAACAATTTACGGCACCTATTATGACGGGCAGGTTGCCGACCCACGCGATGTCATCTTTACTGTAGTTGAAGTTGAACCGGCTGGAATTGATCCGCGCGACGAGCTGCGATTTTATTCTCAAATGGTAATTTTTCTGGAGATCAAGGATCGAAAACTTGACCATGAAATTGCCCACTGGGACATTGCCAGCATTTATGCCAAGCCTTCACGCAAAGGCGAGTTGCGGTTGGCGGCAAATGGCCAACTGCCCGGTGCAAGATTGGTTGTTTCTGATGCGAGAATGGCAAAAACGGTGCGGGATCACCTGCCCCATTTAGCCAGGCACAAAAGTAAACGGCGCGCGCGCCAGTCTGGTTTAATCATCATGGCAACATTGGCCATGGCCTCGGTCGTGGGGGCGTATCTATATGGCATTCCACTTCTGGCGGGACGTATTGTTGGCTTGATCCCAGCACAAACTGAAATAGATTTTGGCGAAACCATTGTGGGACAGCTCGCTGATGCTTTTTCGGAAGAGGGGGGGCTGGCGCTCTGTGATGCAGACCCTGAAAGCATGGCAAATGTTGCAATTCGGCGTTTTACCACGGAGGCATTGGCCGGTGTGGATACCCCGTTTTCCGTGGATATTCAGGTGGTAAATAATGAAATCCCCAACGCCTTCGCTTTGCCCGGTGGCCATGCCTATTATTTTGCCGGCCTGCTGGGACAGACGGACAACCCTGATCAATTCGCCGGGGTTATGGCCCATGAAATTGGCCATGTGGTGCATCGTCACGGCATGCAGCAATTGATTTCAACCGCAGGGACGGGGTTGTTGGTGGGGTTTGTTCTGGGGGACATTACCGGCCTTTCGGTGGCGGGTGGCGTGGGCGCTTCCTTGATAAATACTAGTTTTTCCCGTGAGGCGGAGCGTGAGGCTGATACATTTTCCTATCAGGTGGCCCAACGTTTGAATTTTGATGCCAGTGGGCTGGCAGATTTATTGGACAAGATTGGAGAAGATGATGCTGACTCTCTGGCAATGGCGCTTTTGAGCACCCATCCACTAAATCAGGAACGCCGCGCCGCACTGGCCGCATTTGAACAAAATTCACAAGCTCAAGTTCCCGCTTTCTCCGATGAAGAATGGGAAGCGATTAGATCCATGTGTGGGGCGTCTGAAACCTCGGCGCCCTCCACCACGCCCTCGGGCAAAGTTAAGACAAAAGGATAGATTTTAACCTTGGCAATATGTTGCCGTGGGTTCAAGTAAATGAATATGCTGACAATTCAGAGAACATCAAAATGGGCAATTTGGGCTCAGAGAATGGGTGGTTTTGCGCTTCCTCTGGGTGTGCTTCCGATCTGGTTGCACCGCACGGAATTGATGTCGAGTGGGGTTTTTCAGTTCCTCATTCTGGTTGCTATTATTCTTGCATGTTTGGCAATTATACTTGGAATTGCAGCCTATATCAGGATTTGGCAAACCGGTGATCATGGCTGGGGGCGGGCGACCCTTGCCATTTTTATTGGACTGCTTTGTTTGTCGCCGATAATTTACGGCGCAAATCTTGCCGCGCGATACCCTTTGACAAATGATGTGACAACCAATTGGGAAAGAAACCTTTCTCTCACCCAAAAAGAAGAGCCACCCCTTTCATCATTATCTGCATTGCCGGATGAAATTTTGCAGGCATTTCCTAGGGCAACAACACGCGTTTATTCCCTGTCACCGCAACAAATGTTTAGCTTGATCAAAGAACTAGTGGCTTTGCATGAATGGGAAATTGTGGCGCAAGATCAACCTGGAAATTCAGGGCGAACTGGACAAATAAATGCGTTGGCCATGACACTCATGGGGTGGCGGGATGAGGTGGTTTTGCGGGTGACCTCTTCACAGGATGGCACGAAGGTCGATATGCGCTCAACCTCCCTTAATGGCGCCCATGATCTGGGTACAAACGGATTGCGCATTGAAAGCTTTTTGGCAGAATTGGATGCTGTGGCCGCACTCCCTCAAAAGAACACTTAGGGTCTTAACCCTAGTTTTTTCCTATTTGCTTGATCTGTTCTTAAAATCCACCGGATAGATGTTGCTCGAAAACAGGCCGCGCTTTACGATCAGACGGTTTTGTTCCTGCAAATATTCGATATGTGCGCCAACCATAAGCGCCGCCGCGATACGAATTTTTGTGCTGGTATGGGGGTAGATGCCCTCTACGATTGCTTTGATACTTGTTGCTCCGGCGGATATTTTCTCAAGAATTTGTTGGTTACGAATGGCGCGGTGCACACGCAAAGCATTGGCGAATCGGGCACCGTTATTATGTTGGTTTTTATTTTCTAGTGGTGCCCCGTGTCCGGGGAAATAGTGCCGCCAATTAAGTTTGGCCAATTTTTCAAGTGAGGCAAAATATTGCGCCATGGATCCGTCCGGGGTGGCGATAAGGGTGGAATTCCAGCCCATGACATGGTCACCGGAAAACAGATAGGGCGTATCCTCAACCCCAATACACAGATGGTTGGCGCAATGTCCCGGTGTGGTAATTATGTGTAATTTTATCCCGTCAATCTCAATAATATCCCCATCCTTGAGACGACGATCGGGAACCAATTTCCAATCACAGGCCCCATGAAGTAAATTAACTTCAAACATCCGGCGCGGACGAGAAAGTCGATGTTTGCCCTCAAACCATAGGGGCGCGTCGACATGTTCCTGCAAATCTGGAACCAGTGAGCTATGATCCTTATGGGTATGGGTTAGCATAATTGCCCGCACTGGCCGGTTGCCGATGGCCGCAAGAATAGCCTTTAGATGCGCATCATTGTTTGGCCCGGGGTCAAGAATGATCAATTCATTTTCGCCAATTAGGTAGGTGTTGGTGCCGGTAAATGTGTAGGGGCCAGTGTTGGGTGCGCAAATTCGCATGATCTTTGGCGCTACTTGAATAGGTGTACCGGTTTGCGGATCAAAATCCGTGTTAAAGTGGGGTGTAGAATTTTTTTGGGGCATTCTCAAAAGCTCCATTGCAACAACCGGCATTAGCAGAGTAAAAGGAATACAAATTTTTAGACAAAAAGGTAGTCCTATGGCGCGAGTAATATCAACTTCCCACACTTCTTTAGTTGCAGGCCTGATGCCCCGTGAGGGTGTGGCGCGTCTGGTCGCATTCTTTATGTTGGCTTTGGCGGGGTCGATTGTGTTGTGGATTTCAGCAAAAACCCATGTACCATTCTTTCCGGTTCCCATGACCTTGCAGACATTAGCGATTCTTGTCATCGCCGGAACCTATGGTTTTCGCCTTGGGCTAGCGGCGATTGGCCTATACATGCTTGAAGGCATGTTTGGGTTGCCAGTATTTTCAGCAACTCCAGAACGGGGCATCGGCATGGCCTATATGATGGGGCCAACGGCGGGGTATTTGGTTGGTTTCATCGTTGCAACGGGTCTTGTGGGTTGGTTTGCGGAACGTGGTGCCGCTCAATCTCCCCTAAAATTATTTGCAGTTATGCTTTTGGGTGCTGCAACAATTCTGGGACTTGGCTTCGCATATCTTTCAAATTTCATTGGTGCTGAAGCTGCCTTTAATGCCGGCGTGTTGCCCTTCCTCTTGGGTGATTTGGTTAAAGTTGCCATTGCCGCTTTGATGGTTCCCGCGGTTGCAAAACTTATTAAGCGCTAATATTTTATAAATACAATTAACAAGGGCCGCTTCCAAAGGAGAGGCCTTTTTTGTTTGCGTGTGTTGGTCTAGGGTTACCCTTAAGATTTATTACGGGAGTAAATATGATCATTTCACCGCGTAGCCTGATTGCCCAATTTACTTTGGCTTTGGTTTTTTTGTTTAGTGCTCATGCGGGCGAAATATCATTACCAAGTGCTGACGCCACATTTTCAACTGCTAAGCAGAACTCAATCGAGCTTGGTCAGTTGTTATTTTATGATCCAATATTAAGTGGCAACAAATCCGTCGCCTGCGCCACCTGTCACCATCCTGATTTTGGCACATCGGACGGGGTGCCTCTGGCCATTGGGGACGGGGGCATGGGTCTGGGGCCAAAACGTGAAATTGACCCCCAAAACGTGCCCGAACAACGTATTGGCCGCAATGCCCCGGCGCTGTTTAACCTTGGTGCGGCGCAATTTATCTCTTTGTTCCATGATGGGCGGCTGGAAACAGACCCATCACGACCCTCAGGTATTCGCTCCCCGCTGGAAGATGAAATGGTACTTGGGTTCACCTCGGTTTTGTCAGCTCAAGCCATGTTCCCGGTTCTGTCTCCGGATGAGATGGCGGGGCATTATTCAGAAAATGAAATTTCAAAGGCAGTGCGTTTGGGGCAGTTGACCATTGAAGGGGGCGCGTGGGACTTAATCGCGCAACGGGTGGCGGCAATCCCTTCATACCGAGAGATGTTTGATGGGGTGATCGGGCCTGATGTGGCAATTGAGTTTACTGATATTTCAAATGCGATTGCAGATTTTATCGTCTTTGAATGGCGGGCCGATAATTCTGCCTTTGACCTGTTTTTGCGTGAAGAAGGTGGACTATCTGAAGACGCTACGGCGGGCATGAATTTGTTTTATGGCAAGGCGAACTGCGTGGCCTGTCATGCTGGACAATTCCAGACAGACCATGAGTTTCATGCGATCGCTATGGTGCAGATAGGTCCAGGCAAAGCGGAACGCTTTGAGAGCCACAATCGCGATGTAGGGCGGATGCGCGTTACAGGGGATGATGCGGATGCCTATGCGTTTCGCACGCCAAGCCTGCGTAATGTTGTCCTAACTGGCCCGTATGGACATGCGGGTGCCTATGGCACGCTTGAAGCGGTAATTCGCCACCATTTAGACCCAGTGAAATCGCTCAATACGTTTGATCGAAATTTTTTGCAGTTGCCAAATTTTCCAGGAGCCATTGATTTCGCCATACTGGACAACCCACAAGAATTGGCGGCGATTGCCGCGGCCAACGAATTAGAGCCGCAAAATCTAAGCGACAATGAGGTCAATCAGCTTTTGGCGTTTTTGGACACTTTGACTGACCCCATAAGTCAATACGGGCGGTTGGGGGTTCCAGATGCTGTGCCAAGCGGATTGCCGGTTGATTAGGACCAGCTGGCAATCTAAATGGGGTGCAGGGGCATATGAGCATTGGGTTGGCTGGATTATATAATTTTACCAGTGGCGGCGTTGTATTTGACAAATACAACGTGTCCATCCTTATTTATATACTGAAAACGATAGATAAGGGTATCGGCCCGTTCAAAAAGCCTGATCTCGGTTATATCGCCGCCAATGTCGTTGCGAAAGTTCTGAATAATTTTACGCAGAGGCATAGCCTGATTAGACCGGGTTGCCTCCAAGGCATGTTCTTCGTCGTCACGCCCGTTACTACGCTGATTATGCTCATCCTCATCGTCATCCTCGTCATTACGCCGATCATTGCTGGTATTGCCGCCGCCCTTGCGCTGTGTATTACCAGAGCCATCGTGCTCAGAATCATCTCTCTCATTGCGATCATCATCATCGTCCTCCTCCTCCTCATGATCGTCATCATCACCATCGGCAAATGCCGAGGATGGCCATGAGGTACTAGAGAGTAACGCAAGCGCGTATGCCATTCTTTTTAATATAGCTCTTCTGTTCATGGGGAAATAACTAGCACAAACAACGTGACAATTGGCTGACAATTGCCTCACGGATTGGTCAGGTCAGGTTTGATAGGTTCGACTCATGCACCGATTTGGTGTCCACAAACAAGGGAACTTAAAAATGAAAAAATCAATCGTATCTTCCGTATTCGTTGCTGCAATT
>JAJRRG010000120.1 GCA_024279675.1 Alphaproteobacteria bacterium | reverse complement strand
GCAACGATAAGAACATTGGCCATGGGAAAAGGTCTCTATAATGAGTTTAACGAAATGATGCGCGGGTTCTACAACCTACGGGCATTAAATACTACCCATCTTTGTTGTTTTTTTGGCAACTGTGATTTTGTGGCACAAATACGAAAGCAATTGTGGAGACATCTGAGTGTACCACTAAACTTGACACGATCTTCCAACCACCCTCAGCGCCATATTTCCCCTATCATTTGCTAGGTTCTTTCCAGCCTCTTCTATGAAAAACTTGGAGAGATAGTCGACTCTGAGTTATTATTTGAATACCCGATTTTCTATCGTCTCAATGTTTACGTCCAGTCGGAAACCCGTTTTTTTAGAACAAAAGGAAAATTTTAATGGCGAACCCTGTAACAATCGGCTCAGAATTTCAGGTCAATAGTTTTACCACTAATGATCAGGGCGACGCGAGTGTAACGGGCTTGGCCGATGGCGGATTTGTCGTCACATGGGAATCCTTTGATCAGGATATCGGAATAACAGATCGCGGTGTTTTTGGACAACGTTTCAATGCGAATGGCACGACGCGCGGCACGGAATTTCAAATCAATACATTTACACCGAGCGATCAGTTGGACGCTTCGATTACCAGTATGGCGGATGGTGGGTTTTGCGTAACCTGGACTTCCTACCTTCAGGATGGTGGTTTTGATGGCATTTATGCGCAGCGCTATAAGGCCGATGGGACAGCGAACGGGAGCGAATTCCGTGTCAATTCCACGACAGCGGGATCCCAACAGGTTTCAGACGTCGCCGTCGCTGATAACGGTCAGTATCTTGTCACATGGGAATCCTACAATCAGGATACCGGCGGCAATGATTTCGGCGTTTTTGGTCAGAAGTTTTATGCGGATGGCACGTTATGGGGGGGCGAGTTTCAAATCAATTCCCACGCGGCGGGTGATCAGTCCAGCTCATCTGTCGCAAAAACAATTGACGATGGGTTTGTTGTGGTTTGGACGTCAACGGGTCAAGACGGTAGTCTTTCTGGAATTTTCGGGCAGGCCTATAATGCCGACGGTACGACCAATGGTGGCGAATTTCAGGTCAACACCTTTACAGCGGGAAACCAACTTGAGGGCAGTGTTACAGGATTGCAAAGTGGCGGATTTATTGTCACCTGGTCGTCGTATAATCAAGATGCCGGTGGCAATGATCTGGGTATATTTGGTCAGCGTTTTGATGCAGATGGCATGCGTGTCGGAACAGAGTTTCAAGTCAATACATTTACCCCCAATCATCAAAGTAACTCAGATGTTATGTCACTTGCAGACGGGGGGTATTTGGTCACGTGGCAATCGAGTGCTCAAGATGGCAGTTTTTATGGTGTTTTTGGCCAACGATATCATATGGATGGCACAAAAAATGGCACTGAATTTCGCATTAACACCACCACCGCAAATGATCAGGACTTGCCGGCAATAGGGCTATTGGCCAACGGAAATATTGTTATTGCATGGGATACCTTCAATCAGGACACTGGAGTGAACGACGATGCTGTGTTTGCCCAGCTCTATAGCATTGACCATTTTACAGCTGGCAATGACGTTGTGCGTTTACCTGAAATTGGCCCAAGTGGTGGGTGGAAGGCCCTAGGCGGAGACGATATTGTGCTCGGAAGTGAAGGCGCTGACAATATAGATGGGGGTAACGGTAGTGATTTCCTATTTGGGGGTGGCGGGGACGATACGATCACAGGGGGTGACGGTAATGATACGGTTCAGGCAGGAACTGGCGTTGATACCGTTAATGGCGGGATGGGCGATGACTACATAACCGCCGGGCTTGGCAATGACACGATCGAGGGTGGTGATGGGTCGGATTACCTCTACGGTCAAGGCGGTGATGATATTATCAACGCCGGTGCCGGGGCCATGGATGTATCCCTTGGGGATGATGGTAACGACACCATCAATGGCGAAGGTGGTATGGACTATATGTACGGCTATGCGGGCAATGATACCTTGCGCGGCGGCGCGGGCGATGATGTGGCCTATGGCGGGGCGGGCAATGATGAATTGTATGGCGATGATGGGGCAGACTGGCTGTTTGGCGAAGCGGGCAACGACAAGTTGTTCGGTGGCGCGGGGGCTGATCTGTTGATGGGTGGCGCTGGCACCGACGAAATCACCGGCGGCTCTGGCAATGACTGGATGTGGGGCGGTGACATGACCGGCGCCGGTGATGGGGTCAAGGACACGTTCTTCTTTGCGGCAAACTGGGGCGGCGATGTTGTCTGGGACTTTGAGAACGGCACAGACAGGCTTGACGTATCCGGCGCCGGCATCACCAGTTTTGCGGACCTCAGCATTGGCACATTTGGTCAGTTCTCCACCATCACCTCAGCCAGCGGCGATATTATCTACCTACGTGGCGCGGGTGATGTGGCAATTGCTGAATCCAGCATTGATGCCAGCGACTTTATCTTTGCTTAAAGTCACCATTATTAAGCGATGTTCAAAGAAAAGCCCCGCTGCGATTGGCGGGGCTTTTTAGTGAATTCTTTGCCCATATATATGGGTTCAGAAATCTATCCTATGGCCGGTCAAGCGCCAATTGTGTTGATAATGCCCAACAGATCATCGGCTTTCAGGCTTGCGCCACCGATAAGCCCACCATTCACGTGGGGAATAGTTAGAATTTCCTTGGCATTTGAGGGCTTGAGAGAACCACCGTAAAGAATGCGCACGGCGATGCCGTTGTCTCCAAATCGGTTGATCAGCCATTCACGAATGGCAGCGTGCATGGTTTTGATATCATTTTCATCGGGCACCAACCCCGTGCCGATGGCCCAAACAGGCTCATAAGCAATCACAATAACCTGTCGCCCTTCTAAATCCGGTACTGACCCATTGAGTTGTTGTTCAACAACGGTGATGGCCAAGGCCCCCAAGCGCTCGGCATGGGTTTCCCCAACGCAAATGATTGGCACTAGCCCCGCATCCAGCGCACTTTTTGCTTTTGCGTTGACCAAACCATCGGTCTCATGATGGTCAGCTCGACGCTCGGAATGTCCGACAATAATATAGCTTGCGCCCGCATCTGCCAGCATTTGAGCACTTATATCGCCGGTATGGGCACCGCTCGTGGCGACATGACAATCCTGCGCGCCGGTAAGCACTTCAGAGCACATGGCACTCATTTGAGACAAAAGTGTCACGGGGGGGCAAATTAGAACATCACACTCAGGGGTTGTTTTATTTTTAAGGGCATCACAAAGCGTTTCAATCTGGCTCAACTCGTTCACCAGACCGTTCATCTTCCAATTGCCGGCAATAAGGGGGGTAAGCTTATGTGTCATGGTGTATTTCCTGATTTTCAGAGAAGGATTAGGCCACAAGTCTTGATAACAAGCTTGCACCTTTTCAATAATTGTCTTATCCGATGCTGAGGGTCTTGACCCTAATAAATTTACTTGTGTTAGTTTTACTCTGTTGGCAAAATAAAGCCAGAGATTTGACAAAACTTTAGTGCAAAGAAAAGTTAAGAAATAACATCTAATTGGAATAATGCGCGATGCTCGATAGTTTACGTAATTTTGCCACGACCTGGCCCGGGAAAATTCTTGGGGCATTTTTACTTGTTGGTTTGGCGGGGTTCGGTATCACCGGAGTTCTTACATCCATTGGTTCAAACACGGTTGCCCGCGTGGGGGATCGCGACATCAGCACCATCGACTTTCAGCGGGTATATCAACGTCAAGTTAATGTGGTGGCAAACCAAATTGGCTCTGTCCCAACCCCTGAACAGGCATTGTCTTTGGGGATTCCCAGCGCTGTTTTGAACCAGTTGGCGACCGAGGCGGCCCTAAATATGCTGAGCAGCGAGTTTTCCCTTGGCGTGTCGGATGAACGTTTGGCTCAAGGTTTGCGCGCTGATCCTGCTTTTGGGGGAACTCTGGGCAATTTTGACCGGGATGTATTTGTAGCAACCCTAAGACGCAATGGTATTACGGAGAACGATTTTTTCCAAAGTCGCAAAGAAGCCGAAACACGCCAACAGGTCGCTATAGCCCTGTTTGGGCAAATTAAAGCGCCGACAGCTCTTAACACTTTGCTAAATCGCTTTGGCGAAGACCGTCGGGCGCTGGATTATTTTGTTGTTGGTCAAGATAGCTTGTTGCCGATTGTGGACCCCGGCGATGAAACTTTGCAGACCTATCTGGAAGAGAACCAAAATCTTTATCGCACGCCCGAGAAAAGACTGGTGCGCACCATTCAACTGTCCCCCGAAATCATTGCCATGGGACTGACAGTTACCGACGCTGAAATTGAAGCTGAATATGAGCGCACTAAAGCAAACTTAATCAGCATCGAGGCGCGCTCCCTCCTACAGGTGTCTTTGGATTCTCAAGAAATTGCTGATCAGTTTCAGGCGGGGATAGATCAGGGGGATACCTTTGTGATTTTGGCTCAAAGCATGGGCCTTGAAGTTACAGATTTAGGGCTGCTTCGGCGCGCGGACATATCTGATCCTAATTTAGCGGAAACAGCTTTCTCTTTGGAACAGGGTGGCGTTGCAATTATTCCGGGCATTTTGGGCCAACGTGCCATCATGGTTGATGAGCTTGAACCGGCACAGCAAATGACGTTGGCACAGGCCCGTCTTGGGATTGAACAAAAACTGGCGCTCGCACAAGCACGTGAGCAGTTTATTGATGTACTTGACCAGATTGAAGAACAACGTGCAGCCTTTATAGATTTGGCCAAGACAGCTGAAGAATTTAATCTGGATTTAAGTGAAGTTGGTGTTTCTGCATCGGGGGACGAACTGGTTGCAACCATGAGTTTGGATCCAGCGGAGGCCGGGCGGGTTGCAAATTCAATATTTGGTGCAGAAATTGGCCAATTGGCGTCGTCGGTTCCGCTTGGGGCAAACAAAAATGTTTGGTTTGAGTTACAAAGCATCGAGGTTGCGGCGGATCAAAGCCTTGCGGATGTCCGCACTGATGTACTTAAAGCATGGGTTGCACAATCGCGGTCAACGGCGCTGGAAGCCAAGGCCAACGCGCTTGTTGCTTTGATCAAGGACGGTCAATCACTCACCGATGTGGCCATTATCAACTCCATGTTCCCTCAAGTATCCCAATCTGTTAGCCGGGCGGGTGATGGTGGCGATGTTATTGACGCCGGGGTTGCCAGTGCGGCCTATACCGGTGGTGTTGGCACAATCAGCACGGCGCAAAACGGTGCGGGAGATTTCGTCGTATTTGAGGTCACCTCTTTGGTTGAGGCGGCAGAGGGTTTGAGTGAAGCGGATGCTGATTTCATCACAAGTGCCTATCGTGACGATTTGTATGCTGATTTCACCACATCGTTGCGTGAAGATGCACAGATGAGCATCAATCAGGCATTGTTATCGCAAGTTTTGGGATTGAGTACGGACACGGGTGCGCGTCAATAGTTATGAACACCTCAACAAACGCCGATGATTATGATGGTTTTGCCAAAGCCTATTTACAGGGACGCGGGCAAATTATCTGGCGGCGTGTGGTGGCTGACCTTGAAACCGCTGTTAGTACCTATTTGAAACTATCTGCGGGACGCTCTAATTGTTTCATGTTGGAATCGGTGGAGAATGGGACGACTAAGGGCCGGTTTTCCATTATCGGACTTGAGCCTGATCTCATCCTTAAAGTTGAGAATGGTACAGCCTCAGTTAACAGACGTGCGGGAATTGACGCGGATGCGTTTAAGCCTCTCGACGTTGCGCCCCTTGATGCCCTTCGCCTGTTGGTGAGGGAAAGCCAGATTGCGGCCCCTGCTGGGGTTCCCGCGCAATCGGCGGGCCTATATGGCTATCTTGGCTATGATGTGGTGCGCCATATGGAGGAATTGCCGGACAATAACCCTGATAGTTTGAATACGCCGGATACAATTCTGGTCCGCCCTACCCTGTTGGCGGTGTTTGATACGCTCAAGGATGAGCTTTATATTACATCACCGGTTTATCCGCGCGATGGTGTAACCTCACGCCAGGCATTTGAGGCGGCAATTGGGCGCATTGATGATGCGATGGAGCGGCTTGAAGGGTCATTACCAACCCGGACAATTGCTGAAGACCTAAATGCCATAGAAATGCGCTCTAACACTTCAGAGGCCGAATATTTCGCCATGGTTGATCGGGCCAAACAATATATCAGTGCCGGAGATATCTTTCAGGTTGTGTTGTCTCAACGTTTTTCAACCGATTTTACGCTTTCCTCGACTGCTCTTTATCGGGCGCTGCGACGGACTAATCCCTCCCCTTATATGTATTTGCTGGATTTTGACGGATTTTCTGTCGTGGGTTCCAGCCCTGAAATATTGGTGCGGGCAGACAAGGGCGAAGGTACAATTCGTCCCATCGCTGGCACGCGCAAACGTGGTGCAACCCCGGAGCGAGACAAGGAGATGGCGAAGGAGTTGATGAACGATCCCAAAGAATTGGCCGAGCATCTAATGCTGCTCGATCTGGGGCGCAATGATGTGGGACGTGTTTCAAAACCGGGAAGCGTCAAAGTCACCGACAAGTTTTTCCTCGAATATTATTCCCACGTCATGCACATTGTCTCCAACGTTACCGGACAATTGGACGAGACCCGATTTGATTATGTGGATGCCTTGGCGGGTGGGTTTCCGGCGGGCACCGTATCTGGTGCGCCAAAGGTTCGGGCCATGGAAATTATCGACGAATTGGAAAAAGAACGCCGGGGTATCTACGCCGGTGCGGTCGGCTATTTTGGCGCTGATGGGTATATGGATACCTGCATCGTGTTGCGCACTGCTGTCCTTAAAGATGGTCGGCTCTATGTGCAGGCGGGGGCCGGAATTGTCGCGGATTCTCAAGCCAAGCTTGAACAGCTGGAATGTAAAAACAAAGCGCGGGCGTTGTTCAGCGCTGCGGAAGAAGCCATTCGATATGCGGGTGAAGCCCGGATGGGGCAATAGGGGGAAACATGGATATCAAAGCTCCTAATTCTGCCCTTACAACCAATCGCGTTCTTGTCATCGATAATTATGACAGTTTTACCTACAATCTTGTCCACTATATTGGCGAGTTGGGGGCGCAAACCCATGTTGTGCGCAATGACAAAATCACGCTTGATGAGATTGAACAGATAGCACCCAGCGCTATTGTGCTGTCCCCCGGGCCTTGCACGCCAAGCGAAGCGGGAATGTGTGTTGCGCTGGTCAAGCGCTTTAGCGTGAGTGTTCCCCTTTTTGGGGTGTGTCTTGGGATGCAGTCTATTGCGGAGGCGTTTGGCGGCGATGTTATTTCTTCGCCCAGCCTCATGCATGGTAAGGTTTCTCCAATTAGCCATGATGGTAGCGGCGTATTTATTGATGTCCCTTCTCCTTTTCAGGGGACACGTTATCACTCCCTATGCGTGAGTAAAACCGACTTACCCGCTGATCTTGGGGTGACAGCCACCTCCCCTGATGGGGTAATTATGGGCTTGGCACACTCGCAAAACCCAACCCATGGGGTGCAATTTCATCCTGAAAGTATTGCCTCGGAACATGGGCATCAGATTTTGAAAAATTTCCTGCAAATTGCTGAAAAATTCAACAAAAACAAGCCGACTGGCTAAATTAAAAGTCAGAATTAAAGTTTACGGGGGACATTATGCCAATTTCTAACATTTTGAATAAGCTGAGCACACGGATTGACCTGTCCCGTCAAGATATGGATGCGGCGCTTGACATCATCATGGATGGCAAGGCCACTAACGCCCAAATAGCCGCGTTTCTTATGGGGCTTCGGGTCAAGGGCGAGAGCATCTCAGAAATTGCCAATGCCGTTGCTTTTTTGCGCTCCAAGATGGTGTCTGTTGAGGCACCAAACAATGCAATCGATATTGTGGGCACCGGGGGGGATGGCAGCGGAACCTATAATATTTCAACGGCGACCTCGCTTGTGGTCGCATCTGCCGGGGTTCCCGTGGCCAAGCATGGCAACAAGGCCCTTTCCTCCAAGTCCGGCTCCTCAGAAGCCCTGTTGGCGCTTGGGGTGAAACTTGATCTGACACCCGTCCAAATTAGCAGATGTATATCTGAGGCCGGGATCGGTTTTATGTTTGCGCCCAATCATCATCCAGCAATGCGCCATGTGGGGCCAGTGCGGGCTGAAATGGGGGTGCGTACCATGTTCAACTTGTTGGGGCCGCAGTCCAATCCAGCCGGGGTCAAAAATTATTTACTTGGGGTTTATGCAAAGGAATGGGTGGAACCTGTGGCGGCGGCTCTTTTGAAAAACGGAGCGCAATCGGCATGGGTTGTGCATGGCAGTGATGGGTTGGATGAAATTACCACCATTGGCTCAACTTATGTCAGTGCCATTGAAAACGGTGCCATTAATAATTTTGAGATTAACCCCGGCGATGTGGGCCTGCCTATCAGTCAGGCGGATGATCTGATTGGGGGTAATCCTGACTATAATGCAAAGGCAATTCTTGCTTTATTGGGGGGCGAAAAGAATGCCTATCGCGATATTGTATTGATGAATTCAGGGGCTGCCCTATTAATCGCTGGCAAGGTCCACGATTTCAAGACGGGCGTTGAGTTAGCCGCTCAACTCATTGATAATGGACAGGCGCTGACAACTTTGCAAAAACTGATTACGACGTCTAACGAGACCGCATAAATGAACGATATTCTTGAACAAATCAGCACCTATAAACGCCTCGAAATTGCCAAAGCAAAACGGGCAAATCCGATATCTGAACTTGAAAAAGAGGCTGCGGCCGCTTCTGCTCCACGCGGTTTTTTACAGGCACTTAAAAACAAGCGCGCACGGGGAGAATTCGGCCTGATTGCAGAGGTGAAGAAAGCTAGCCCCTCAAAAGGGTTGATCCGGGATGTATTTACGCCGTTAGAAATCGCGCGGGATTATGAATTGGGCGGCGCGACGTGCCTTTCAGTCCTTACGGATACTCCTTCATTTCAAGGGAAACCGGAGTTTTTGATTGAAGCTAGAGCCGCCACCAATCTGCCCGTTTTGCGCAAGGATTTTATGCTTGATACCTATCAGGTGGTTGAAGCGCGTGCTTGGGGAGCGGATTGTATCTTAATTATATTGGGGGCGGTTGATGATGCAATTGCGCGCGATCTTATTAACGTGGCGACTGAGTGGAATATGGATGTTCTGGTTGAAGTGCATGATCGCAAGGAGCTGAACCGCGCCCTTGCATTGGAAGCAAATATGATCGGCATCAACAACAGAAATTTGAGAACATTTGAAACCAGCCTGGACCCCAGTGTGGAATTAGGCGCCGGTCTGGACAAAGAAATATTGCTGGTGTCTGAAAGTGGCATAGTTGATCATGGGCATCTCAATTGGTTAAAGTCCGAGGCGGACATAACCAGTTTTTTGGTTGGGGAAAGTCTGATGCGACAGGATAACGTATTGGCTGCAACGAAACAGTTGCTAACGGGCAAAGACACATGAGTGATAAAATGACTTTGACGCATCTGAATGCGCGCGGTGAAGCCCATATGGTGGATATTGCGGGTAAGTCCGACACCAAGCGTATTGCCAAAGCATGCGGGACTGTCACTTGTAAGGCCACAACTGTTGAGGCTATTTTTCGCGATGGCCTGAAAAAGGGTGACGCGTTGGCAACTGCTAGAATTGCTGGCATTATGGGGGCAAAAAAGACCTCGGAAATCATTCCCTTGTGCCATCCCATCGCCCTCTCCCATGTCAGCGTCGACATAACTCAAAAAAACTCTACTCAAATCTTGATTGAGGTCAGTGCGCAATCAACCGGGAAAACTGGCGTTGAAATGGAGGCCCTAAGCGCGGTTTCTATTGCCGCTCTCACCCTTTATGATATGGCGAAGGCAATAGATAAAAATATGATCATTGGTGATATTAAGCTACTAGAAAAATCCGGCGGTAAGTCCGGTGATTTTGTGCGCGAGGACTAATTATGTTGGGATTTGAGGAGGCCTTGGGCCGGGTTTTGGCAAAAGCTAAAACATTGGGAACAGAACAGATAAATCTTGAGGAAGCTTTGGGTCGCGTGTTGGCAAAACCCATTTGCGCGCAAATGACCCAACCGCCCTTTGACGGATCGTCGATGGACGGATACGCGCTTAGCGCTGCGGATTTGGACAAGAGTCTAACCTTCACACGGGTAGGAGAATCCCAGGCCGGAGCGGGTTTTTTGAGCAAGGTTCTGCCGGGGCAATGCGCGCGCATATTTACCGGAGCGCCGCTCCCTGAAGGAACCGATGCTGTTATCATGCAGGAAATGGCAAAAGTCGAGGGCGATCAAGTCACCTTTGAAAAAAGCGTACCCCATGGCAACAATGTACGCCCGACCGGGCAGGATTTCAAAATTGGCGACGAGTTAATAAAAGCGGGTACCCTGTTGGAGCCTGCGGCAATTGCACTTATTGCAGCAGGAAATGTGTCAAAAATTGAGGTTTACAAACGCCCTACCATCGGCCTGATGGCAACCGGTGATGAACTTATGCCGCCGGGTAGTGACTTGAAGCCGGGCCAGATTATCGGCTCCAACAGTTTTGCCCTGACTGCTCTGTTCACTCCCCATTGTCAGCGCGTGATCAATCTTGGAAATGCCCCGGACAAGGAGCATCTCTTGCGGGCAAAGTTTGAGGATGCGTTTGCGGGTCCTGCTGATGTTATCATCTCAACAGGCGGTGCGAGTGTGGGTGATCATGATCTGGTGTTGCCTGTACTTAAATCCCTTGGGGTTGAGATTGATTTCTGGAAAATTGCCATGCGCCCCGGCAAGCCGATAATGTTTGCCCGTCATAACGACAAGTTGATTTTTGCTCTGCCCGGCAATCCGGTGTCCTGCTATGTGGGGGCGACAACTTTTGTTTTGCCGGCTATCCGCGCGATTTCAGGACTGTTGGAGCCAAAGACACAAACTCTGTTCTTACCCCTTGCCACTCCCCTGCCCGCAAACGGCGTCCGACGGCATTTCATGCGATGTGAAATCAAATCAATCGGGGGACAAACTTGTGCCGCCCCAATTTTACAACATGATAGCTCCCACCTTTCCTCATTGGTGAAAGCGAATGGGCTGATGGTTCTTCATGAAAATTCTGATGATATGCTGGCCGGTGATATCATCGAGGTCATTCCTGTTTAGACTAATATTATTCGTAAAAACCCGCACTCAATTCGTTAATGAGATTTAACGTTAAGTCTCCAAATTGTGCCCAAGAGATTCTAACCTTGGGACCCCCAATATGCTTCATTTGTTTAAAAAGTCAGATAAACTGGCAACTGATACGCCCTATGTATCAACCCTAGAAACCGCGCCATCCACACCTGATTATTCCCATGCATTAAGTGCAGCACTCAAACAAATCAAAACGGGGCATGTACCAAATTTGGAGGGCATTCCAGCGGGTGTTGCGGATGGTCTTCGTGATCTTGCCAACTGCCTTGCCGTGCGTAATGAAACAGAAATTTCCGTCGCTGTTGATGCATCTGTTCAAGGGAGTAATTCCATGGCGGCTGTGGCCCGCATTACTGGGGATATTCGTGAAATTGATACAAATGCTCAGGTAATGGCGGCGGCAATTGAGGAATTGGATGCTTCCATTTCGCAAATTTCGCAAACCGCGGATAGTTCTTCCTCTGAAATGCGGCAGGCAGTTGAGCTTGTTGATCAGGGAACCCCAAAAATCCGAGAAACGTCCCAAGCAACGGGAGAAACGGCTCAAGCAATGTTGGCGACGGAACAGGAGGCCAAGCAGGTGATCAACTCTGTGGGGCAGATTGCGACGTTTATCTCCACCATTGAGGCCATTGCCCAGCAAACGAACCTGTTGGCGCTCAACACCTCAATTGAAGCGGCCCGTGCGGGGGAAGTTGGCAAGGGGTTTGCTGTTGTCGCATCGGAGGTAAAAACTCTGTCGGGGCAAACACAAAAGGCCACGGAGGATATTCGTGAACTTATTGAAGGGTTACAATCAGCAGTAAACACCCTTTTGGGCTCAGTTGAGGGCGCTCGAAAATCCGTCGCTTCAACGCAGGAATTATCCACACAAACCGAGAAAGATATCGCAGAGCTAAATGGTATAATTGGCGGAACATCAGAAAAAATGGAGGCCATTGCAGGTGTACTTGGCGAGCAATCCGGGGCTACTTCTGAATTATCCCAGGGGGTTGGGCAAATTGCTGACGGGAGCAAGGCCGCCGCAAATCGCGCAAATGAAGTCATTGAGACTCTTAGTAAATCTGAGAAATCCGTCACAGAACAGTTTGAAAATCTTGAGGGCCGAGAAATCAAAAATGCAATTCTTCACCGAGCAAAATCTGACCATTATTTATGGAAAAAGAACTTGTCTCAAATGTTGGTGGGCCTAAATGATCTAAAGGCAGAACAGTTGGCCGACCACCGATCCTGCCGCTTGGGGAAATGGTATTATGCGATCAAGGATCAAGCAATACTCTCAAATCCCGCCTATAAGTCCCTTGAAACTGTGCACGCTCAGGTTCATGAAAGTGGAAAACGAGCGGCAACACTATTTGCCAAGGGTGATAGAGCTGGCGCTATTGGGGCGGTTGATGAAATGGAGATTGCATCGCAAAAAGTCGTTGAGTTTCTTGATGTGTTGATCAGCGCATAGCTGGGACTTTTTAGTCTTGTAGTGCAATTTGTTCCTTGAATGATTGAATGAAGGCGATTGATCCCTCTGCGGTCAGGTGATGTTTGTCCCTGAATAGAGGTATGCCATCACGAATAACTGAACATTTGTCTATATCCAAATTGGGGCAAAAGAATTGATTGGTATTAATAAACACGGCTGGAAAGTCTTGGCTTAATGCCTGGTTTTTTTTACATATTGAGGAAATCGTATCAATATCACCTACACAGCGCTCTGATAAATATTCGTCAGAAAAAATATCTGGCACCGCAATACAATCCGCCACCAAAATATTTGGACGTAAAACGGAACCGATCCATGTAACTGCATGCCCATAGCTAGTTAGGGTATCAATGACGTATTTAGCGGCCGCATACCATTCGGGTGAATTATCCCCGTCATAACCACTAAACTGATGAATAATTATAGTCGATGGCGCTGCTGTACGGAAAAATTCCATAGCCCGGCGATTTCTTTCAACACAGGCATTAGCTTGAATCGCACGCTCATTATAGGAATACACAAAACCTTCAAATCCGCTTTGAGCGATGCAGGATGAGAAGTACATTATTGCGATCGTGTGATCTGGAAAGGCTTCGCTTAAACCTGGCACCAGATGGCGCGCATGACTGTCGCCCAAGGCATATATTGTCGCTGGGTTTGATGAGGCGCGGCTACACGTTACCAAGGGTAGGTTGATCAACTGATCCGGCTCGACCTCCCCGTCAACAAGAATATCATTGCAATAACTGGTTTCAATTTCCCGCCACTTGGCTGGGGTATTGAGTCTACGATCTTCCGGTAATCGTCCTTCGACCCCTTGCGTAAATAAACCAGCACCAAAAATAAAACTCGAAACAATAAATGTACCAAATACAATTCTGGCTGATTTTGCCCAAGAAAAGTTGCTACTGGTTATATAATTGGAAACCCAGAAAAGGCCCCATCCACTCACAATAGAAAGAACAAACAGGATCGCGATTTCTGTAGTGTTCAGTTCTTCAAATGTCCAGTATCGCCAAAAAACAATAAACGGCCAATGGGTCAGGTAAATTTGATAACTGATTTTCGCCGTAAATTTAATCAGTGGCAGTCTACCTAGCTTGTCCAATATTGGATTACTGACAAACACAAATGCAAAACTTATCATTACCAAAACGGATGACAGGGTCTGAGCCAGCGTAAACTGAAACAGTAAAAACATGGCAATTGTTGGAATAATTATCCCTAGGCTAGTGAACCAAATTGACTTGATTGGTTGGCGACCAAACAGTGCAATGGCAATTAAGCCACCTGCAATAAATTGAACGATGCGAAACGGCAGGAGATAAAATATTGCGGCATCCAAATTTGGAATGGAGGCAAGCCACCCAATGGCCCTCTCCGGGTTAAGCAAGGTCCAGTATGCCGCGCATAAAACAACCAGGCCCAAAACCCCCATAATTATCATTATTGCTGAGAAATTTACTTTTTTTCCAACAAACAACATAAGGCCAAAAAGAATGTAACACTGTTCTTCCACGGCCAGGGACCACGTATGAAGAAGAACTCTAAACTCGTTTTCAGGGGCAAAATACCCAGCTTGACTAAAAAACAAAATATTTGAGCTAAATAATTGGGCGGTTAATCCTTGTTTCGATGTATCAAAAAGTTGTTCCGGTGAGAAAAAAACAAACGCCAGAAGGCCGGTCATTAAAACAGTAATAAAAAGCGATGGGACTATCCGGCGAATTCGTCTGATGAAAAATTGTTTAACCCTGAAAGTTTTATACTTTTGCCGATCAAGCATCATTGTGTGAGTCATCAAAAACCCACTCAGCATAAAAAAGAGGTCGACTCCCAAATATCCGAACTTGAAACCGGGGATTTTTAAGTGGAAAAAAACAACTATTAAAACGGCAAATGCTCGTAAAAAATCTAAGCGAGGAATAATCTTGGAATTCATGCTGCATGGTCCAGGTCGTGGGTGCCTTGGTTGGGCAAGAACATTCGATCAAAAATAGTGAAATAGGCTAGACAAAACGCCGCAATTCCAACAGTGAATAAAACCAATTGAATGACTAGGAAACGTCATGAATTAGGCTTAGTGAGCAATAGAAAAAAGTACTTGATAACGATAAACATCAGGAGTCAGACCAGAATAAGCGCTGCTAACAAAATTGCAACGATAATTGTTTTGCGGCGCCCCCAACAGTTTATGCCACTACAAACAATGCCAATCCCAAACTCGCTATAAGGAAATATTCATCTTTTAGTTGCAGAACATAACTGGAACATGTATATCTTGTTCAAGTTTTGTTCTGATTCGTTAGCGGTTCGTTCTCTGGAAATGGGGCATGTTGCTAATGTTGAATTCGGCTCACTCTTGACGATATTTTTTGGCTTAGGAGCACATATATGCTGACCCGTAAACAACATGAATTACTAATGTTCATTCACGAACGCATGAAGGAAAGTGGTATTCCCCCTTCATTTGAAGAAATGAAGTATGCACTCGACCTTAAATCTAAGTCAGGCATTCATCGGCTAATTACGGCTTTGGAGGAGCGCGGTTTTATTCGACGACTTCCTAACCGTGCACGAGCTTTGGAGGTGATAAAACTTCCTGATTCCATGAACCCGTCCCTTGGGGGCAAACGCGCACGCTTTGAGCCAAGTGTTATTGAGGGGGATTTGGGTCGCGTGGCCAGACCGGTTCCAAAAATATCTTCAGGTTTGCCTGGTTCAGATGCTGAAGCACCAACGATGGTTAGCATTCCGGTGATGGGGCGTATTGCTGCTGGCACGCCGATTGAAGCTATTCAATCCCACTCCAACACTATATCCCTTCCACCCGACATGCTTGGTGCCGGCGAGCATTATGCATTGGAGGTAAAGGGTGATTCGATGGTTGATGCGGGTATTTTTGACGGGGATACTGTGCTCATTCACAAACAAAATAGCGCAAGCAATGGCGAGATTGTTGTTGCTCTGATTGATGATGAGGAAGCAACTCTGAAGCGCTTGCGCCGCAAGGGTAATTCCATTGCCTTGGAAGCGGCCAACCCAGCCTATGAAACGCGAATTTTTGGCCCTGAACGCGTTGCTGTTCAAGGAAAACTTGTGGGTCTTTTACGCAAGTATTAGCTTCGGATCATCACCTTGGTTGTGTCAGTGATTTCTGCGCTGGGCATATGATGGGGTCGTTGGGTTCTTTGATTTTGTTGTTTATTCCTATTTGTAATTGAAGCATGTTGCGTTCAATCGTATTCGGGCAATCTGCTTTGTGTATTTGTTAAATCTCACGCCGGTGGGCTGGGTTAAATCCTTACGTCCCTAGGCTGGGTTGTTTTTGAGTGTCATTTGTCTGAGCACCGATTCCCTCCCATTAATGGTATGTTCTACGCTATCGTTTTGTGTATTTGGCGAGGCGTGGAACGTTGGCCGAGGCTTGGAACGTTGATCGAGGCTTGGCTCTAAACTATTGATCTATAAAACGATTGAGGGAATTATTCAAAATGCGAGACAGCCTGCGTGCTAAGATAATTAACGTATGTGATGCAAAAATTGCTTGGAAAGGTGACAATGTCGGCCTGTCATTTTATGCGTTCTTTGCCAATAAAAATGATAACCCAGAACTATTGTTGGAAGCAGCAGTGTGGTGGATAAAAACCCATTCTTTGAACCACTTTGAGAAAGCTCTAACTATCCGCAACTTGGTTATTTCGGAAAACTCAAGGTCAGAAAATTCGCGTATAAAATAGCGGGGTTTACTTAATCGGTTGCTGTTTTTTCTATTGGTACCGTTTGCTATATTTGATATTGTCAGGGGACCTTTTGTAAGGCCAGCTACGTTTTGAGCGGCAAATCTTGGTAGATTGGCAGATCCTGACGTAAGATTGATTTTTATTACTTTGGATTTCAGCTACTGCACTTGTCTTGCATAGAGTTACGGTTGTCTTATGGGCTTGTCGCACCGCAGATTTTAGGTTTTCGGGCATTTTCTCAGGGTCTTATTCCCCACGCGATTTGAGCACATTCACTGTTTATTTACTCTTCATGCAATCTAGTGATTATCCCTTGGTATAGGTTTTGTCTGTGCGATACGTTGATATTTAACCGCTGATTTCAGAACAGCCCCCTCTCCCAATTGACCAACAATAGCGCGTTGGATTTCCTGCCAGGGGGTTTGGTGGTCTGGATATTTGAAACCGCCGGCCTTAGCCAATTCCACATAACGGCCCCTTAATTCGTCTTCCGAAACCAAGATATTTGCCTGACCCAAATTAAGATCGATGCGTACCTTGTCACCAGTTTTTAAGATGGCCAAACCACCTCCTGCCGCCGCTTCAGGTGAAGCATTTAGAATTGAGGGGGAGCCGGATGTACCTGATTGACGACCATCCCCGATACATGCAAGGTCCGATATGCCTTTTCGGATCAAATAGTCGGGGGGGCGCATATTCACAACTTCGGCAGCGCCTGGATAACCTATGGGGCCAGCCCCACGCATGAACAAAAGCGTGTTTTCATCGATATTCAATGCGGGATCATCGATGCGCGTATGATAATCTTCTGGGCCATCAAAAACTACCGCAATTCCCTCAAACGCATTGAGGTCCTTAGGATTGGACAAATATCGTGCACGAAATTCATCAGAAATTACGCTGGTTTTCATAATTGCATTGTCGAACAGGTTTCCGCTGAGCACGATGAAACCGGCTTTAGGCTTTAGCGGCGTTTCATAGGGGTATATGACGTCTTTGTTTTCAACAAATCGCGATGCACAATTCTGGCCAATTGTTTTTCCGTTGACCGTAGGTGCGCCCTCTTTAATCAACCCTGTGCCCATGAGTTCGTTTACAATAGCTGGAACACCCCCTGCCCGATAGAAATCTTCGCCTAAATATTCACCGGCCGGTTGCATGTTGAGCAATAGGGGCACGTTCAATCCGTGAGTCTGCCATTCATCAATGTTCAACTCAACGCCCATATGGGCGGCAATTGCGTTGATGTGTATGGGGGCATTTGTTGAGCCGCCAATGGCCGAATTTACGACGATTGCATTGATGAAATTGTCTTTTGTAAGAATATCAGACGGTTTGATATCCTGATGCACCATCTCAACAATACGCTTACCCGTCAGGTAAGAGATTTCCTGACGATCCCGATAGGGGGCGGGAATGGCTGCCGAACCCGGCAATTGCATGCCAAGTGCTTCGGCCAGCGAATTCATAGTAGAAGCGGTTCCCATCGTATTGCAAAACCCAGTTGAGGGGGCAGATGAGGCGACCAGATCGATGAACTTGCGATTATCAATTTCCCCTGCGGCCAGCATTTGGCGGGCTTTCCACACAATTGTGCCTGAGCCGGTGCGCTCCCCCTTGTAATATCCGTTGAGCATTGGCCCAACCGAAAGGGCAATTGCCGGTATGTTGACCGTTGCGGCCCCCATCAACATCGCCGGGGTGGTTTTATCACAACCAATGGTCAGTACGACCCCATCCAGGGGGTATCCGTGAAGCAATTCCACCAAGCCCAAATAGGCCAAATTTCGGTCCAGACCCGCCGTGGGACGTTTTCCGGTTTCCTGAATAGGATGCACTGGGAATTCAATGGCAATCCCTCCGGCCTCGCGAATACCTTCGCGTACGCGCTCCGCCAAAACCAGATGATGGCGATTGCAGGGGGATAAATCAGAGCCCGTTTGTGCAATACCGATAATGGGTTTGCCCGATTGCAGTTCTTCGCGTGAAATTCCAAAATTTAGATAGCGCTCCAGATAAATCGCCGTCATGTCAATATTATCAGGGTTGTCGAACCATTCTTTGGAACGCAATCGTTTTGGGGAATGCAGTGAATTGTTGATGTCCTGTGTGTGATTGGTTCCGTCTTCGGCTTTGTTTTTATTGTCTTTATTTGTCATTTCTGCCTACTTACCTTAGGGTCAGGACCTGTTAAATTCATCCATTCTGCGCCAATAGATTTTGTATCTGAGCAGGTGCAGAAACGAAGGAAACTATATAATATTCGAGGGTTTGCAACGCATTCAGGGACAAAATATATGCGCGCCCAAAGGGTTTGAAAGAGAGTATTCATCTAAAGCAAATCGTCGCTCAAAAAGGTATAAACATTATTTCTCGACGCTTCCCCTTATCTAAACACTCTCTTTCAAACAGAATTGCTCGAATTTAACAGGTCCTGACCCTAACTACCATACAAGAGTTTTTCCACTTTATGCCATACAAAATTGGATTTGAATATCCCCGAAATTCATTGATAACATAATTGGGTCAATAACTAAGCAACCACTAGTAATTCGGGTATTGTGGACGCCATGGTCGGTAAATGTCAGTGATAGCGGGACGGATAACAAAATTATCACCGTCCCATTTTGCCCAGTGTACTCCACCGGTTTGCAGGTCATTTTTATCTATAACCTGAGTTTGATTTCTGCAATTTTCAGTGGCGATAATTCGTGTGATGACGAGATTTGAAATTGAGCAATCTTCCTCAAAGGCGTCATGGGTTTTTACCACGGCAATTTTGTAATCGGCCCGCACATAAAAACAACCGCTCAAATCGCAATTAGTTTTATCGATGGTGGTGATTATGGGGATCATATAGGTCTCGCTCCAGACGTTCACCGCAAAACTATTATTACGTCCGGATATCAGCTCCATATATTGCCCCCCTGCGCTCTGCTCCCCTAAATCTGCTTCACCCTTAAGCGCTATGGCCAAGGTGGTATCTGCAATCATGATATCGGGACGCGGTAAAACACCAAACAAGGGTATCAGAACAATACCAAAAACCACGCCAATAACTCTAATTTTTCCGGTAAATACAGCAAACCACGCAAAACCAAGTAGGCCTAAGAGCAATGCTGTTGGCCCCAATATGGGGGCCGTGACCACATCTGTGCTCATGTTGGCAATGGCGCTTGCAAGCGTCAAAATTTGACTGATCCCCCAACCCATTATGGACAGAAACAGGCCCTCGAAACCGAAGGGCATGAGTATTACTGCAATGAGCGCTGCTGGCAAAATCACGAAGGCAACTAGAGGAATGGCGAATATATTACCTAAAACGCCAAAGGGGGCGACTTGTTGAAAATGATAGGCGGCGAAAAGGGCTGTTGCGGCCCCGGCAATCAGCGACGTTAATCCTATCCCCACAATAGAACTGAGTGTTTTCCTAAAACCGCTCTGTTTTTCGTTGATGGGGAGCCGATAGCCCTCGTAAACGCCAACAAGCGCCGTCACGGCGGCAAAGGACAATTGAAAACTGGGTCTGAAAATTGAGGCCGGGTCAATAACGATGACGACAAGGGCTGCAAAGGCCACATTGCGCATGGTGAGCGCCCGCCGCCCCGCCAATACGGCGCCAAAGATCAACATGAGCATCAAGGTGGCGCGAATGGCAGAAACCGAGGCACCGGACAGTCCCAGATATATCAGAGCTGCGGACATGCCCCCAAGGGCTGCAATCTTTTTCACACTCACCCATTGCCCTAAAACATATGAGCTGGCTAAAACCATGCGAATGGCTGCAAAAATGCCGCCAGCCACCAATGATAAATGAAGACCAGAAATTGCTAAAACATGGGCCAGCCCGGCCTCAGCCAAATCTTGCCGCACGTCATCGTTTATCTGGCCCTGATCTCCAATAATTAGGGCGCGCGCAATGCCTGAAAGTGGCAGGGGCAGGTTGTCATCGATGCGCGCACCGATTGCTTGGCGAACATCTTCGATCCAGCGCCAAAAATTCACCTGCTCAGCTGGCTTTAATAGGGACACCTGCCCCGTCGTTGAACCATAGGCACCTATGCCGTCAAAATAGGCGTGGAACTGGGGATCAAATCCCCCCGGCACAATCGGTCCGGGCACACGATAAAGTCGCATCGGGGCATGAATGATATCACCAACTGAGGGCGCCTGATCTAGCGGCACAACAATGCGTGCGCGCCTAATTGGGGGTGTTCTATCATCCCCCATGGGTATGATGTTGGAAATTATGATGCGGGTACGTTCAGAATTTTGAGAATGGATGGCATCAACACGGGCGCTATAATCCCCGTAAAAAGCGCCATAGACCATCTCTGTGCCAAAGAGATGGGCATGAACGGATGCAGCTGACGCCCCAACAAACATGCCCAAAGCTAACAAAATGGTTGCGGCAGTCAGCGGGTAATTTCGCCAAACATACAATGCCCCGACCAAGAAAATGCCAAGCACAGCTATGGCAATGAGTGAGGGCTCATAACGCGCTGAACTATATAGGAGAATACCGGCAATCAAGGCAAAGGGTTGGGCAATCAACAGTCGGCGGTTTTCCAGCGTTTCGATCAACACTTGCTGAAATACTGTAACCGTTTTGGCAAGAAGTGTTGGGCGGGATTGGGAGGTGCTTATCTGTTTTGATAAGTTGGGGCGCAAGCGGTTGAGGCCTGCGGAAGCTGGCGGAGATATGCGCTTGGAACTGCTCTTAGTTCTTGGCAACACGACCCCCCAATTATTTTTGCGTTTACAAACTTGAAAATACAACATTGCCCAAACAAGTTGCATTTTTGGGCAATTGAATTGCTCCTATCATCATGCTTGCGCTTATCTAGTCCTATGATAAACACGTCTTGGTTGGTTTCACAAACTTAGCCCTCGTATTTTCAGATTTTCACTTCCTATCATTTCAAGAACAGGCCCGCTGTCGTGACAAAAAAAATCATTACCCGCTTCGCTCCTTCACCCACTGGTTTTTTACATATTGGTGGTGCACGAACTGCGCTCTTTAATTGGGTGTATGCTAAAAAAATGGGCGGGGAGATGCTGTTGCGGATTGAAGATACCGACCGGGCGCGTTCAACCCAAGCGGCTCATCAAGCGATTATTGATGGATTGAACTGGCTCGGGATAGAATGCGATGGCGAACCAGTTTCACAATTTTCAAGGGCAGATCGACACGCAGAGATCTCCCATGCCATGGTGCAAACGGGGCACGCCTATAAGTGCTATTGTTCCCCTGAAGAATTAACGCAAATGCGTGAAACTGCGCGCGCTGAAGGCCGCCCTCCGCGTTATGATGGTCGATGGCGCGATGCTGATCCATCAACTGCGCCAATGGGTATTGACCCGGTTATCCGCATTAAAGTGCCAAGTGATAAAGAAATTATCGTGCATGATCATGTGCAGGGCGATGTTACGTTCAAAACGCAAAATCTGGATGATTTCATTATCCTTCGTTCAGACGGCACACCAACCTATATGCTTGCAGTTGTGGTTGATGATCATGATATGGACGTGACACACATTATTCGTGGGGACGATCATTTAACCAATACTGCGCGCCAGATTGTAATATTTAATGCCATGGGCTGGCCGGTGCCAGACATGGCGCATGTGCCCCTTATTCATGGTGCAGATGGGGCAAAGCTTTCCAAACGCCACGGCGCACTTGGTGTCGATGCATATCGCAAAATGGGGTATTTACCCGCCGCTCTTATCAATTATCTTGCACGCCTTGGCTGGTCACATGGGGATGATGAGTTTTTTACCATAGAACAGATGGTTGAATGGTTTGATCTGGATGGCCTAAATAAAGGAGCATCGCGATTTGATTTTGTGAAGCTGGCAAACCTGAATGGTCAACATATTCGTGAGGCCGAGCCAGCCTATCTCTACAAAACCATGTTGGCCTTGGCAAAAGAATTGGACGAGCAAAATGATGTTGCCGGGTTGGAAGGTCATAAAGAAACAATTCTAAAAGCCCTGCCCGATTTACAACCCCGCGCAAAAACGGTTTTGGAACTTCTTAGTCTGGCGCAATTCATCTATGCGCAAATTCCCTTGGAAATTGAAGAAAAAGCACAAAAGCATTTAACCGATGACACAAGAATTATTATCAGTCAGGTTATTAGCAAGCTCGAAACACTTGAGGATTGGCAGCCAGATGCCATAAACGCCCTTATACGCCAGTTTAGCGAAGATATTGACCTCAAGCTCGGCAAGGTAGCTCAGCCCCTGCGGGTGGCTCTTACGGGGCGAACTGTTTCCCCTGGGGTATTTGAAGTTATGGGATTGCTGGGTAAAAATGAGAGCCTTGCGCGATTAAAAAACCAAATCGAATAAGTTGGCTGGCATAAATTCTTTCACCAAAAGGTGAATTTGACGTGTTTGCACTTGG
>JAJRRG010000119.1 GCA_024279675.1 Alphaproteobacteria bacterium | reverse complement strand
GAAAATCATTGCTCAAATAAATGTCCACTCGTTTAGTTCAGTTATTGCCAAGATTGCAAATCAGTGTTTTTGTTAAGATTGCCCCGAGACTCAACAGGTAGGTGCAATCGAGTGGCCGTTGGCGGGGACAATAGCGATTGGTCTAAACAAGTCAATGTCTAGAGCAAGTATAAGATTAACGAGCGAGCAAGTGTGACATTTTGGTTGAGAAACAATCTCGACTTTACGTTTTTAGACGTCCAACTCAGTTGCGAACTCAGCGTTTTCCTGAATAAAGGCAAAGCGCATTTCTGGTTTGTTGCCCATAAGCGCATCGACAGCATCGTGCGTAACTTTGTTTTCCTCAAGTATTTGGACTTGCAACATATTGCGGGTTTTGGGGCTCATCGTGGTCTCTTTTAGATGTTGGTGGGGCATTTCGCCAAGGCCTTTAAAGCGCGTAATCTCCACGTTGCCGCGCCCGGTGAATTCATTTTCCAGCAGCTCATCCTTGTGCGCATCGTCGCGTGCGTAAAATGTTTTGTCCCCTTGGGTCATCCTGAAAAGTGGAGGAAGTGCGAGGTATAAATGTCCGTTTTCAATAAGTTGTGGCATTTCTTTAATGAATAAGGTCATGAGTAAAGAGGCGATGTGAGCGCCATCGACATCGGCGTCGGTCATGATAATGATTTTTTCGTACCTGAGTTCGTCGTCAGTATATCGCTCACGGATGCCGACCCCTAAAGCCTGAATAATATCGCCGATTTGTTGATTGGCGGCAATTTTTTCGCGGCTGGTGCCAGCAACATTGAGGATTTTTCCGCGCAAGGGCAGCACGGCCTGATGCTTGCGATTGCGGGCCTGTTTGGCACTGCCCCCGGCGCTATCCCCTTCAACGATGAACAGCTCGGCCCCGTCGGCCGCATTGGAGGAACAATCCGCCAATTTGCCCGGCAAACGCAGTCTGCGGGTGGCGCTTTGACGGTCAAATTCTTTTTGTTTGCGGCGGCGCAGGCGTTCCTCGGCGCGATCAATGGCCCAATCGAGCAGTTTGTTGGCCTGATTGGGGGAACCCGCGAGCCATTGATCGAAGGGATCGCGAATCGCTGCGTCGACAATTTTTGCCGCTTCAATGGAGGATAGGCGATCTTTGGTTTGACCCACAAATTCAGGCTCGCGCATAAAGACCGATAACATGGCCCCGCAATGGGAAAGCACATCGTCGGCGTTAAGGATCGAGGCACGTTTGTTGCCGGTCAGTTCTGCATAGGCCTTGATAGAGCGAAGTATGGATGTGCTCAGCCCGGTTTCGTGGGCGCCGCCATCGCGGGTGGGGACAGTGTTGCAATAGGATGAGGTAAAACCATCCCCCACATACCAACATATTGCCCATTCCGTATATCCGTGAGTGCCGGGTTTGCCGCTGTGTCCGGAAAATATGTCGTCGACAATGCGTGTTGTGCCCTCAATGCGGTTGGCCATAAAATCGCGCAAACCGCCGGGATAATGAAACACTGCTTTTGCCGGGACGTCATCGGTAACCAGACTTTCGTCGCAGGACCAGCGAATTTCCACCCCGCCGAACAGATATGCTTTGGCACGGGCCATTTTGAACAGGCGCGCCGCTGAGAATTTGGCTTTTGGGCCAAAGATTTGCGGGTCGGGATGAAAGCGAATGGTTGTGCCGCGCCGATTGTGAACTTTTTGGGTGGCCTCAATCGGGCCAAGGGCAAACCCACGCGAATAGTTTTGCACATATAGGGTTTGATCACGGGCGACTTCGACCGTTAATTCGTCTGACAGGGCGTTGACGACGGATACACCCACCCCGTGCAGACCGCCGGAGGTCTCATACGCCTTGGAATCAAATTTCCCCCCCGCATGAAGCGTGGTCATGATGATTTCCAAAGCGGATTTGTCCGGGAATTTGGGATGAGGATCAACGGGGATGCCACGCCCATTGTCAGTGACCGACAGAAAGCCGGCCTCATCAATATGCACCTCGATACGCGAGGCATGGCCTGCAATGGCCTCATCCATGGAATTGTCAATGACTTCAGCGAACAGGTGGTGCAAGGCTGTGGCATCCGTTCCCCCAATATACATGCCGGGGCGGCGGCGCACAGGCTCAAGACCTTCCAAAACCTCAATATCTGCGGCGGAATATTCCCCCGCATCTTTGAGGGGGGGCTTTGGCGCTGGGGTTGCTTTGCTCTGGGGCATTGTGGGGACGGGTTTTTCCATCGATTTTTCTGTGGTTTTTTCTGCGGTTTTTTCTATCGTATTTTCGGTGACATTTTTTGTCCGCGATTCCGAAGTCTGTTTTTCCGAAGCCAGTTTATTGGTGCGTTCGGGCTGGTCGTCATCGTTTGGTGCGAACAAATCGTTGGTATGGCCCATTTGTGCCCCTTTTAGGGATTGTGGCGAGAAAACCGCCGAATCAAATTTGTTTGAGTAATAGCATACCAGAACGGGACACAAATCCTCGCGCCCATCATTTTTCTATGATGGTTTTTAACAAATGAATCGGATTTTTTGGATAAAATTGCGTCGCGGGCCTTGCCGCACGGGGGCTTAATTGAGCGGCAACACTTTGTTGATGAATCTTGCCAATTGGTTACCGGCGCATCGACACTTTTTTAAGTGGTTTTGTTTATGGTGTCCCTATTACGGAATTTGTTTGGAGTAGCCGTATGCGAAGACAATTTGAAGGCGAAGTAGGCGGAGTTGTGTATCAAGCCGCTAGCGTTCCAAGTGTATTCGCGTCTTGGTGGTTGCGGGTCGGATTTTTTAGTTTTGCGTACCGACTTGCCCACTTAAGAATCTCTCGCGTTGTCGTGACCTCGGCTTTAGCCAGCATTTTCTACTTGGTTTGAGAAAGTGTTGAGCGGTTTTGCCTAACATGTTTCATAATATATTTGATGTATCCGACAAAAAGTAATCGGCGGAGCAACTTCATGACATTCGTTGTGTTCGTGTGGTTGCTGGATGCTTTTATTTTCATTTTCAAAATGAATTGAGGAAGGTTCGGGCGTGACAAGTGTTTTTGCCTGGTCTTTGCAGTATTTGGAAACCGGGCCCTGATCCTTGCCTGTGGGACAGTTTTTATATCACCCTTGTTACAGATGAAATGCGGGTCTAATAGATATTTATATTATGCCCAATTGTTGAGGCTTGACCGTATCAACCGACGTTTTGCTTGTTCTCAAGTTTGAATGCCTGATAGAATTTTTAATAATTACCCGGAAAACCAAATGACCAAAACGCACGCTTCAAACACACTTATATTATCGGCGGTCGGCGTCATGCTTTTGCTTGCAGCCCTTGATCAGACCATTGTTTCGACGGCTTTGCCAACAATTGTTGCAGACCTTGGTGGGCTTGATCATCTAAGTTGGGTGGTGACTGCATACATTTTATCGTCAACAATCTCAGCGCCACTTTATGGAAAGCTTGGGGATCTGTACGGCCGAAAAATTGTCATGCAGGTTGCGGTTAGTGTTTTTCTCACCGGATCTGTTCTTGCCGGCATTTCCACTGATATGACATTTTTGATCGGTGCGCGCGCTGTGCAAGGTTTGGGTGGCGGAGGGTTGTTTGTTTTGGCTTTCACCGTTGTTGGGGATGTGGTTGCCCCCAGAGACAGGGGGAAAATCCAAGGCATTTTTGGCGGTATCTTTGGCCTTGCCAGCATTGCCGGCCCGTTGATCGGGGGGTATCTTGTTGATCAGTTGAGTTGGCATTGGATATTCTTTGTAAATCTGCCCATAGGAATTGGCGTGCTGGTAATTTTTGCCTTTGCCTTTCAGTCCAACGGTAATCGTATCAGCCATGTAATTGATTATGCGGGGGCAGGGCTGTTGGCTATTTCTCTTGCCTCGGTTGTTCTCTTCACCAGTCTTGGGGGCAGTACCTATTCCATGACGTCGCCCTTTATGTTGGCATTGCTCGGCTTGGCATTTGTGAGTGTTGTTGCTTTTGTTTTTGTTGAACGGCGGGCGGTTGAACCAATTCTGCCGCTCCATTTGTTCAAGTCAAACACCTTTAGTGTCATGGCAGGCGTGGCCATAGTCATTGGTGCGTCAATGCTTGGTGTTATGACATTTTTGCCCCTGTATCTGCAAACAGTGAAAGGGCTTACGCCCACCATGTCGGGATTGAATCTTATTCCTATGATGGTTGGTATTCTTTCAGGTTCGATTGGTGCCGGGCAATTTATGAGCAGAACCGGGCATTACAAATATCTGCCGGCAATTGGCGCTATTGTGATGGCGATTGGCCTGTTCTGGCTTACGTGGCTTTCACCCGATACCTCCGCTTTGGTGTTCTCGTTAAATCTGTTTGTGGCGGGGCTGGGGATGGGGCCAATAATGTCCGTGGGCACGACATCCATTCAAAACGCTGTGCCAAGGGAACATATGGGATCGGCG
>JAJRRG010000118.1 GCA_024279675.1 Alphaproteobacteria bacterium | reverse complement strand
GATGAAGGGTTTGCAAAGCGAGTTGAATATGGCCAACCTATTCGTCTCTCACAATATCGGCGTTATCGCCCAAATTGCCGACGATGTTGCGATCATGTATATGGGAAAAATCGTTGAAAAGGGGCCTATTCGCTCCATATTACGAAATCCTCAACACCCCTACACGCTTGGACTATTGCGCGCTGTGCCGCATTTGGCAGACATTGGGCGGGGCAGGCGGTTGCAGTCCATTCCGGGTTCAGTGCCGAACCTTTTTGAGAGACCGCCCGGATGCCCGTTCGCCACTCGGTGCGATTCCTATATTGAGGGGACGTGTGATGCGTCTTTCCCGGATATCACAAATATTGATGACGAACACTCGGTTTTTTGCCACCATGTAAACCTTTCTCGCATCACTGAGAACGGCATAATTTCCTCAACCAAAAAACAGGGGGGTTCCGTATGAGTAATCTTACTGAAACAGAATACCTGTTGGAAGTTGAAAACCTGTTGGTTGAATTTGCTGGACCCAGTCAAGGGATTTTCGGCAAAAAAGGAGAGCCGGTTCGAGCGGTTGATGATGTAACTTTTCAGATCAAAAAAGGGGAAGCGCTTGGGTTAGTTGGAGAAAGTGGTTCGGGAAAAACGACACTTGGTCGCGCTATCCTAAGATTACAAGAACCCAATTCAGGCCATGTGCGCATGGTTGAAGAGGGGGATGTGAAAGACATCCTGAAACTGGATCAGAAAGAGCTTCGCCAATGTTGGCAAAACATGCAGATGATCTTTCAGGACCCTTACGCTTCGCTTAACCCTCGAATGACCGTATTGGACATAATTTCTGAACCGTTGATCGTCAACGGGTTGGTAAAAAATGAAGCCGAAGCCAAAGAAGTTGCGGTTAAAATTGCGGGAAGCTGCGGCTTGGTTCCAGATCAGCTTTCTCGGTTTCCCCATGCTTTTAGTGGTGGACAAAGACAACGGATTGCCATTGCCCGGGCACTTGTTATGCAACCGCGGTTTATTGTGTGCGATGAACCTGTTTCAGCGCTCGATGTATCGATTCAGGCGCAAATCCTCAATCTGCTTATCGACCAGCAAAAAGAAATGGATTTAACATTTTTGTTCATTTCCCATGATCTGACGGTCGTCGCCTATCTTTGCAATCGCATTGCAGTGATGTATCTGGGAAATATTGTAGAAATTGCGCCAACCAAAGACTTGTTTGCCCAGCCCTTGCATCCCTATACAGAAGTTCTGATGTCCGCAATTCCCTCCGATGATCCAGATCAGGAACTAAATATTGCATTGCTGAAAGGTGAGTTGGTTGGGAGCGGCAGAAATTTATCGGGATGTCCATTTGCCCCTAGATGCAATTATTCAGATGGCAAAAAATGTGTGAACGAGAAACCAAAGTTAGTGGATATTGATGGGCAGAGGCAAGTCGCTTGTCATTTCTCTGACACTCTTTCACTTGCTACAGTTGAGGGTATCTAAAAATCGTATGCACCAAGAAAATTTAACCACAAATCCACTCCAGTCTTATTTTTTAGCTCGTAAAGTTCTCTTCCTATGAATATTCTACATATATCTGACATACATTTTGGTCCCTATCACTGGCATGAAGATGATAATGCTGTTTTGGATAGATTGAATGCATTCAACGCCGATATAGTGATAAATACCGGTGATATAACCTCAGATTCGTTGCCGGTGGAGTTCCGGGAAGGGGAGGCGTTTCTGGCAAAAATTAAGTGTCCCAACATCGTATCCATCATGGGCAATCACGATAAATATTCTAAGCGTTCCCACGAGATGTTCGTCACACACATTTTTGGTGGCGAAATGATCGAACCGTTTGATGTGGCCAAAGTTAAAAAGAAAAAAATATTTATCGACCCGACGACGGCAAAATTGGATAATTATTTTACCGATGTAAATTTCCTGCGTGAGTTTGAATTCAATGGTGAAAAGGTTTTAATTATCGGTGTGGATACCAACCTGTTTCAAAGTGATTCTGGCCATGTAGACGAACATATTCTCCATGTTCTTGCAGAGAAAATGAGTAAGCTGACCTATGATCGTGCCTTGTTGTTGTCCCATCATTCGGTCCTTTCAACTGACGAAGACCCACTTGTTAACTCCAAGCGATTGAGTGACTTCATCTTGAAGAACAAGGTTGAAGCGGTGTTTTGTGGACATACCCATGAGTTGGATATTGTACGCGTATCAGATCTGGTAAAGGGTGGAACTTACCGTCAATTTATGTGTGGTTCACTGTCGAGCATAAACACCCATCTGGATGCAAATATGTTCTGCACATACGAGAATTTTGGTGAACCGGATGAAATCATCACCGTCACCCGCATACGCCCTGGTGAAAATGGGTTAATATTTGAAGAAAGTATCGTGAGTTTGCCTTCCCCAGATGCTAAAATTCGGCTTGCAGGGGCGTAACTAGGGACACATTATTTTCATTGAAAGAAGCCATAATTTGTTCGCCGGGCTTGGCTGAAGAGACAACATAGTCGATCTGCTGAAAATCTGCCACACGAACGGTCTTTTTGCAATTAAATTTGCTTGGATCAGCCAAAATAACTCGTTTTGAGCTCCTAGAAATCATTGCTCTGGCGACCATCGCCTCATCGATACTTTCCACTGTGAAGCCAGTTTCAATATCAATGCCACCAATACTAAGGACGGCAATATCAACATGAAAATTTTGTATGCTCTCAACTGTTGCAGTGCCAAAATTTGCCTTTTCCTGATCATCATAGCGCCCACCCAATATAAACACTTCACATTTGGAGTTGTTTGAGAGCGTTGTTGCGGTCATGTGAGAATTGGTGATGACGGTCAGATCAGATTTGGATTTTACATGCTCTGCGAACGCATGGGCGGTTGTGCCAAAATCCAGAAAAATTGTACTGCCGGGTGGTATAAGCTGCGTAGCAAGTTGCGCCAATATATGCTTTTCGGGTGCGTTCAACGCGATGCGTGCGGCAAAAGATTTTTCAAACTGACCTTGTTTGGCTAAGGCACCGCCATGGATTTTCCGTAACAACCCATCTGCTTCCATGCGGCTTAAATCACGTCGAATAGTCTCTTGGGCCACGTCAAATTGATCGGCCAAGTCAACGACATTGACGCGCCCAACCAAATTCAAAATAGATTCAATCGTTTGCAAACGCTCACGGGATTTCAACTGTTTATCCATTCGAAATTAGTCATGCAAATGTTCTTCGTAAATTTCATTTTGTTGCATAACAGCAAATACAATTGCTCAAATTTGCTTGTTATCGAACCTCATTTATGTACTTGAAATTGGTGGTATTAGCGCGAAGTTTGCGTATCTCCACCACTTGGTGACGCTGGTCCCGCGCAATTTGTTCGATTTCGAGTAAGGGAGCGCCGATGTCAACTTTTAGAATTTCAGCATCCCTTGATTCGGCCGCTACGGCGGATAGATGTTCGCGCACTGAGGTAACGCGTGACCCGATTTCTTCCTCATAATAGCGATAGAGCAAGGCCGGCAATGGCAACGATTCTGGAAAATTGGGGAAACAGTAAAGTGGGATGGTCACCATATCATAGGTGACCGGTATGGAATTCACCAAACGCACTCTTTCGATACAGGCAACGCGTCTGTCATTGTCGGGAAGGTGTAATCTTTTCGCATCTGCATCATTGGCCGTCTGAAAATCAAGGGATAAATCTTTTGCCTCAGAAGTCACCAAACCATCATCATTCGTATGAAGGCGAAAGAACTCGACAAACATCCGTAGATCGTGGTGTGGGCGATATTCTGCCACGAAGGTGCCGTGGCGCGGGCGGCGCTGTAAATAGCCACTCTTGACCAGTTCCCCCAGCGCGCGCCGGACGGTCCCTATGCTGACTATGTGCTCCGCAGCTATTTCAGTTTCGCTGGGAATGAGCATACCGGCCTGCCAGTTTCCAGAGATTATGGCCTCAGCAATCGCTACTTGAACCTGTGCGTAGAGTGGTTGCCTTCGCACCCGTTCATGTTGTGAAACATTTCCCTCGAAACTCGCATTCAACGCATTAGTCATTAGCAGTGTGCCTCCAATTAAGTGCAGATGGTAACACCTAAAATCTCAAAATCTAAGCCCCAAAGAAAAAATAGATTGAAGACCAATTAAATTTATATAGCATATATCAATGAGCAAACCTGATAAGTTCGATACCCTATGCCAGCCAGACAAGATCGATGGGTACACAGCGATCAAGTTTCCAGCCCAAATGACTAGGTTCAAGAGTTATTGTGATACGCTAGGGGAAGCGGATCTAAGCCGGATTTTGCGGTTTTGCGCGGCACCGGTCATTATACGCCAAGTCAGAGCGAAGCTTCGGTTCTTAAGGATATTTATAAAGTGTTACACTTCGCAGGTTTGGAGGGCGTCGTTTGTGGGGCGGAAGGAAGTGCAACACAATGCCCGACGAGCAGGTTGAAATCATTGATTTTATCGACATGATCAAGATTTATATGCTCGTAATTGAACGAGTTTGTGGATTGGACAAAATTGCCTGACCTTCATTGGCTTAGAGAAAGAGATGGATATGGAGAAACTCTCAATAAATCGCCGGACGTTCACAAAAGGCGTTGCAGCAACTGCAAGTGCGCTCATATTACCGGGATATATGCGACAGGCTGTAGCTGCCAGCAACTCAGGCGGGAAGTTGACTGTTGCATTGTTTAAGGACTTGCGAACCCTAAATCCAATCATGGGTATATTTGGCAACGAATGGCGCTGCACGGCTAACCTCTACAACAACCTTACAAGGTTGGTTCCCGGTGGGGGGGTTGAGGGCGATCTTGCTGAAAGTTTTGAAAGCTTGGAGGGAGCGAAAGTGTGGACGTTCAAGTTGCGTGAGGGGGTGAAATTCCACGAGGGCTCTGAACTAACTTCGGCTGATGTCATGGCGACGTTCAACAAGTCGTTCGACCCAATAACAAGCGCCCCCTACAAGGGGGAACTTGGGCCCATTGCCAGTGTGGAAGCAACCGGTAAGTATGGGGTTCGCTTCATGCTCAGCTCACCCATGGCAGATTTTCCCAAAGCCATGGCGGGAGCTACTGCTCGTATCATTTCGGAAGCTGGAATCGCCGACTTCGACAATCTCAATGCCAAAGCCTACGGCACCGGCCCTTTCAGATTGGTGGACTTTGTGCCCAATGAGCGCGTTGTTATGGAGCGCAACCCCCATTACTTCCGTGAAGGACTTCCCCATCTTGACCAAGTTGTAATGCGGGTTTTGCCCGACAATACCGCGCAACAGGCGGCCCTTCAAAATCAGGAGGTGGATGCAATTGCAGAAGTTGATGCCCCAATCTTTGCCGCAGTTAGCCGGATCAATGGCGTGACAGGTACCCAGATTCCTGGTGGGTTATTCCAGAATGTGGTGCTGTTGGCCAATCAGGCCCCTTTTGACAATCCCAAGGTGCGCGAGGCTGCCAAGTTCTGCATTGAGAGAGCACCGCTCGCAGCGGCATTGACTGAAAATACTGGGTCCCCCGGTGATGATCACCCGATCTCGTCAGCTTACGAGTTCCACAATGAAAGTCCTGCGCTCCGGCAGGCAAACTTGTCAAAAGCACGTCGTCTCATGAGAGAGGCCGGTTATAGTAATGGCGTTGAAATCGATCTGGTGGTCGCAAACAACCCTTCGTCGCGTAATCGCCTTGCCGTGCTAGTGCAGGCTATGACAGCTCAGGCCGGCATAAACTTCAAGATTGAGCAAATGGACAATGCTCGCTATGGGAGTACAATCTGGAACAAGGGTAAAAAATGTTATATTGGCAATTATGGCACCCGACCCTATGCCGATGCAATTTTGACCAAACTCTATCATTCTAGGCTCGGTATCGACGAAGGTCGCTGGGCGACACCCGATAGTGACGCTATGTTGGATCGCGCACGTGAGACCATCGATCCAGTGGAGCGTCGAAAAATTTACGGTGAGTTTCAGAAGCTTTCGCGTAATAATGGCCCATTCATCATCAGCTCGTTCCAGGATTCGCTGTTTGCCAATTGGAATTATGTGCAGGATTTTCCAATGAGCGCAATTTCCACTGACATGCGCTTGGAGCAAACCTCACTTGGTGATGGTGCTCCCGGTAAGTAAGGAGACCTCTTATGCTTGCAAAGATAATCAGCCGCTCAGTCACTGGTTTATTTACGCTTTTGATGGTGTCGTTGGTAATTTTTGTAAGCACACAATTTCTCCCTGGGGACGCGGCGGTCACTCTCCTTGGTGACAACGCCACAGAAGAAGCTCTATCCCATTTGCGAGAAGAACTCGGGCTAAATGAACCAGCTGTCACACAATATTTGCGATGGGTTGGGGGGATTGTTCAGGGTGACTTCGGGGTGTCACAAACGCTAGGGCTTCCCATCGGAACCATATTGGGGGACCGCTTCATTGCCTCATTGCAACTCACCATTTTGACCATTCTGGTGGCCGCAATCGTTGCAATTCCTTTGGGGGTTCTATCTGCAATAGGGCAGGGAAGTACTATCGATCGCACTGTTCTATCCATCAGCTATCTGGGCATTTCTATCCCGGATTTTGTTTTTGGGCCACTTTTGATCGTTGCATTCGCATTGCCTCCGCTGGCCCTGTTGCCCTCAAGTGGCTATGTGCCGCTGAGCGATGATCCGCTGGCCTGGCTCCGCCACATGATACTACCTGTGACAGCCCTAACTGCAGTTCTAACCGCCCATCTTGTTCGTCAAACCAGGTCCGGTATGCTGGAGGTGTTGAAGAGCGATTATGTTCGCACAGCCCGACTTAAAGGCTTGCCGGAGCGGCAGGTCTTATGGCGGCATTGTTTGCGCAATGGGCTGGCAACAACGCTCACTGTGCTGGCGCTTGATCTTGGCTTTGTCATGGGGTCGATCGTCGTTATCGAGGAGGTTTTTGCCTACCCTGGAATCGGGCGGCTGACGGTTTTTGCGATTGGCGACAGGGATATTCCCCTGATTCAGGCAACGACTCTTGTGATAGCGGCGACCTTTGTCGTCGCCAACATTCTTGCGGACATCGCGCACTCTATGCTGAATCCAAAATTGGAGTGACGATGAAACGTGGCGATATAGATACCTCTGTTTGGGTCGGTGGGTCGATCACAGTTTTTGCTGTGCTCTTTGCGATACTCGGTTTTTTTTGGCAACCGTTCGATCCGCTTATGATCGATCTCACAAGCCGTTTTGCGGATCCAAGCTTGGCGCATCCACTGGGTAAAGATGGGTTTGGTCGCGACATGCTGAGCCGGCTCATGGCGGGGGCATGGAAATCGTTGACCATGGGGTTTGGCGCCACTTTTCTGGCGTTGTCAATCGGCGTTCCTGTTGCACTTTTCGCAGGGTATATGCGCGGCTGGGTTGATCAATTGATTATGCGTGTGGTGGATGTATTCCTGTCCATCCCATCACTTGTGTTTGCGCTGATCATAATTGTATCACTTGGTACCAGTCATATGAATGCACTGATTGCGCTTGGCATTGCAACCTCGCCCCGATTCGTCCGAATTATTCGAACAATTGTAATGGATACCATGGCACATGATTATGTTACGGCGGCGCGCGCACGTGGTGAAACTGCATTGTTCATCCAATACCGCGAGGTACTTCCCAATATCTGGCCACCCATCATCATTGAGGGATCGATCAATGTTGGCTTTGCCTTGATGGCGGGGGCAGCGTTGAGTTATCTCGGCCTTGGTACGCAACCGCCGGCGGCGGACTGGGGTGTACTTGTTCGCGACGGTCAACAGGCGATTAACCAATCAATCTGGCCGCTTTTGGGACCTGCAATCACGATCAGCATCGCCATTGTGGGGTTCAACCTACTGGGCGAAGGTCTGCGAGATCAAATAGCCAGAACCAAGGTGCATGAGCATGGCTGACACCGTATTATCAGTGCGCGATCTTTCCATTGAGTTCGATGTGGGGGGCATCGCGCGTCCGGCCGTGCGTGATTTGTCCTTTGATCTATCCGCTGGGGAAGTGTTGGGCATTGTTGGAGAGTCCGGGTCCGGCAAATCTACTATCCTTTTCGCAATCATGCGTTATCTGGCGGATAACGCCCGTGTGCCAAACGGATCGATCAGGGTTGGAACACAAGAATTACTGACTCTCAGCAGACGAGAACTTGATCATTTTCGGGGCAATCGGATTGCCATGATTTTTCAAGATCCAACCGGTGCGCTTAATCCCTCGATGCGGGTTGGTGATCAGATCGCGGAGGGTATTTTACGCCACCAAACTCTTACAGTGGCAGAAGCACGCGCAAAAACGATGAGCTGGATGGCGCGGGTGCAGCTTGAAACCCCAAAGCTGACCTATGCGAAATTTCCGCACGAACTGAGTGGTGGCCAGCGCCAGCGGGTGATGATTGCCTTGGCGCTAGCGATGGAACCGGACGTGTTGTTGATGGACGAACCCACAACCGCACTTGACGCTGTGGTGCAAGCGCACATTCTTGAGCTTGTGCGCACATTAGCTGTTGAGGAAAATCTTGCACTTGTTTTTGTGACCCACGATCTTGCAGCAATTGCCAAGGTCGCAGATCGAATTCTTGTGCTTTATGCTGGTGAATTAATGGAAAACGGCCCCGCAAATTTAGTTTTGAACAACCCCTCACACCCCTACACTCAGGCGTTGCTCAAAGCGATGCCAAAACTTGATTGGAGCGAACCCGCACTGGCGATTCCGGGGATGATTTCGGAGGCGGTGGATCGTTTCTCTGCGTGCGTATTTGTGGATCGGTGCGCCCAAGTAAAAGAGAAATGCCGCACCACACGCCCAAAATTGGAGCCGCGTCGTAATGGGGTTGTTTCACGATGTCATTTTCAACCATTTAAGCCAAAACTTTCTGCCCGACCACCCAGGGTAGAAATCTCAATACCCGTAAAGGATTCATCGTCAATTTTACAGCTTAATAACGTGACTTTGGAATACCCGTTGAAGGGCGTCGGATTGTCAGGGTTTTTGCCGTGGGAAGCCAAACAGTTTCAAGCCGTTCGCGATGTCAGCTTTAACGTTCCGGCGAACGGGGCTCTTGCCATCGTTGGAGAGTCAGGATCGGGGAAATCCACGATTGCCCGCGCGATCCTTGGCCTGATGCCGGTGGCACGGGGAACATTAATTTTTGGGGGGGAGGATATTGCGCAATTCTCACGCACGAGGCTCCGGGAGTTTCGGCAAATGGTGCAGATCGCGTTTCAGCATCCGACCAGTTCTTTGAACCCGCGAAAGCGTATTTTGCATCAAGTCGCCCGCCCGGTGTTGCTCGCTGGACAGACCCGCGATGCGGGACTGCAAGCCGCTGAGGAAATGTTGTCTGCGGTTGGGCTTAATGCAAGTTTTCACGACCGTATGCCTGCATCACTCAGCGGGGGACAATTGCAACGCGTGGCCATTGCGCGTGCCTTCGTGTCATGCCCTAAGCTTTTGATCCTTGATGAGCCGACAACGGCACTCGATGTCTCAGTTCAGGCGGGTATTCTGGAATTGCTGGTGGAGTTAAAGCTCAATACCGGCTGTACCTTTTTGCTGATTTCGCATGACCTTGCGGTGGTGCGCCAGATTGCGCAGGACATTCTTGTCCTTAAGGGTGGGGTCGTTTGTGAAACAGGCGATATAGACCAGGTTTTTTCAAACCCTCAACACGAATACACAAAGACGTTGCTCAATGCAGCGTTGCAAGTTTAACATCTTAAATCCGCCCCGAACGCTGACGAGGGTACATTCATTTTTTTTTGTCTTGGGCAGAGTTTCGCCGCGTACCAACCGCGACGGCCATTGTGATAGCTAAAGACAATGGGGCCGACAGGGCACGAAAAGCACCAACATCGGCCTCTGACACCATCAACGTTGTTGCGCCAAGATTGTGCAACGGGCTGTTAAGCGCATCTGTAATGGCGACGATTCTGTTGCCCTGAGTATTCGCGAAGGCGGCAAGGTCCAGTGTTTCTTGCGTATAGGGTGCAAATGTAATGGCAATCAACACGTCGTTAGGCTGTATGGAGCGTCTGTGGCTTAGGTTTCCCGTTTTGTCATGCAAAATGGCTGGGACATCCATTTTTTCCAACGCATAGGCAAAATAGGTGGCAACTGGAAAAGCCCGGCTCAAGCCAATTATGTGAATCATCGGCGCGTCAGCTAATAGACTGACGGCAGTTTCAAGAGTTTTAGCGTCGGTTGAATTGGCCAAATTCTCAAGTGAGGATCGCCCCGCTTCAACAAATTCCGCCAACAGGGCTGTGGGCGTGCCATCGCCGCTGGCGCGCAGGTTTTCTAAGCGCGTGGCATAATCAGGCCAGCGCTGTGCATAGGTTTCTCGGAACATCCGTTGCATTTGTGAGTAACCGGAATACCCCATTAACTGACAAAAACGCATAAATGCCGAAGGCTGAACCCCGGCGGCACTGGAAAGCTCAGAGATGGTGGAGACGGCTATTCTGTCAGAGTTTCGGGCCACAAAATCGGCGCATTGCCGCAGGCGCTTGGGCAGATTGTCGGTGATCTCAATTAATCTGCTTTGAAATTCCTCTGGTGAATTTGGTGCCGTAATTTTTGTCATTGGTTTCTTTTCTATATAACTTAGCAGAAATGTAGGTCAGCCGCATTCAAATATGTAGGGTATATATTTTATTTTGAGTCTTGATGCCAGTCTATCAATGCACATGAATTTTGAGTTGAACCGGTCAAAGAGAGTAGGGCAGTCGACATTTTTGGAATAGAATAGAATTTTTACCGCATTAAAAGTGGCTTCAATTTTTCCGCCAATTGTGGGGTGGCACAAAACACTTCCCCCCCTTCCGCGATGAAACTGCTCATTGGTGGTGCAACTATAGACGCACCGGCTTCACGCGCGATCAAAAGAGCCGCCAATGCGTCCCATGAGTTGAGGTGTTTTTCATAATAGTAATCCGCCACCCCTTCGGCCACGCGTACGAGGCCAATGGCGGCAGAGCCCATTTTGCGATGATCGATTCCTGCATCATGCAGAGCGCGAAGCTGGTCCAAATAGATGCTAAATGGTGTGCGCCGTGATACCCCTAAAATGCCCATGGCCCTGTGAGGGTCAGACGTGCTGGACACATTTATCGCTTCGCCATCTCGAAATGCCCCGTGGCCCAATGTCGCACAATATATCCGATCAGTGGCACTATCATGGATGACGCCGATCTGCGTTTGGTTGTTCTCAACATAGGCGATAGATACGCCCCAATGTCGAAGTCCGCGCATATAATTTGCAGTGCCGTCAATGGGATCAACAACCCAATAGCCATTGCTGCCTATTTGGCCACCACTTTCTTCACCAATAAAGCCATCCTGGGGAAACTCTTCTTGCAGTGCTTTTCGTATGGTGTCTTCCGCACGTTTGTCCGCAACAGTTACAAAATCCTGTAAACCCTTGTTGGAAGTCTCTAAGCCCTGTGGCCCAGCGGTTTCCCAAAAATCCAGGGCTTCTCGTCCAACACCACGCGCTAAATTTTTGGCAAACTCAAATCGGGGAGTGTATTTCTCTTTCATATGCTACCACGCCCCACCAAACTCACATCAATCAGATGATTTTTGGGGGACCCATCAGGGTCGCTGATGCGTGCCTTGAGCATGTTTACTGTGGCCGCAGCAAAATCTTCCGCCGACTGTTTTATAGTGGTTAATTTCGCGAACTCCCATGCCGCTTGCGGAATATCATCATACCCGATTAATCCAATTTCCTCGGGAACACGAACGGCATAATTGGTTCGTAGGGCATCAAGCACCCCAAGCGCCAAGGTATCCGAGGGGCAAAATACGCCGGGGCGAATTTTTTTGTCCGCAACAATCAAGGCCGCGGCTTCATGTCCCCCCTCATACTCACGGGCCGAAACATGGATCACCTTGGCGGGAATATTTTTCTCTTTGGCACGCGTTAAAAATGCCCCAATGCGCATGCGTCCAGAATAACCCACATGCTCCGGTTGAACCGCGATTAAATTGTGTCGTCCCGTCGCAATAAGAGCATCCGCTGCAAGGCGTCCCCCTTTGCGATTGTCCCCGTTAATCCGATCCACAAAGGGCAGTTCATCCCCCCTGTCCACAAGGGTGAGGGGGACATGCATGCGCGCACATTCTTCGCAAATTGCAACTGGGGGCGCATCCGAGGTGATGACTACGCCCGTAACCTGATAATTGAGCAAAATGGAAAGAAGTTGCTCCTCATTCATCCCCTGATCAATGCAAAACAACATGGGCCGAAAGCCCTGACGCACCAGCTGTTTTGCCAAAGCATCAATCTGTTGGGCGCGATAGGGATTGTCCATGCCTGAAACAATCATCCCCACTAGATCTGTCCGTTGTTTGTTAAGGCCCCTAGCTAAGAGATTAACCCGATAGCCCAATTCAGATGCTGCCTTGTGTACTTTTTCGCGGGTTGCCCGTGAAACGCTGGCGCCCGGCGTGAAGGCGCGAGATACCGCCGATCGGGAAACGCCAGCCCTTTGGGCAACATCAAGGGATGTGACGATGGTAGAGGGAAGGGCAAGTTTGTTCATGAGATAATTGCATGGCGTTTGGTTGGAGATAAGTTGGATTTTTTCGAATACGCGTTTTGTACCATGTTTTCAAAATGAGATCGAACCCTTGGATAGGCCTTAACTATTTTAAATCGATCTGGAAAATCAAGGTTTACCATATCCGGTTCAAATTGCAGATATGAAGCCAATTCATCCCAGTCTGATTGCCTAGAATAAATCATAGAGCGAACGCCCAAGTCCTTACATTGAGCGATCTCGCTAAGATCATCTTTTTCGGCATCGAATTCAACGATTTGTGCCCCATAAGCGCCGATTGCGGTTTTAAGAGATGAAAACACCCAGCGGGGCACCATGAGTTGAATGTCGTCACTTAGCCGGCGCAAATCGATTAAAGTACCAATATCCGCGCTCCAGAAAAAACACTTGTCCAACATGGCATGGGTGTTCACGATCTCAAGGACGGCGCGTGCGTCTGCCTGTTTAATTTCCACATAAAGTCCTGCACGATCCTTTGTTAGTTCGCAAAATTCTGCCAGCGAAGGGATCACATGTTTTGCACCATCGTTGCGAAACCAACGGCCCGCATCCAGATTTTGAATTTGCTCAAGCGTTTGCTGATCAACCGGTCCCTTGCCATTGGTTGTTCGCTCCAAACTTGCATCATGGATCACCGCCAACGCCCCGTCTGCTGTAGTGCGCACATCCAATTCCACGTACTGAAACTTCTGCGCCATGCAAATTTTTGCAGCCTCAACGGTATTTTCCGGTGCCAGCCAGTTGGCCCCACGGTGACACACAATATCAATGGGATTGTCTAAGGCTTGTTTGTAGGGTTTGAGCATTTCAGGACGGTTGGAACAAATTCCCATTACTGGTGTCCTCCACAGGCCATCCAATATTTCAGTGCGGTCTTCGTCCCAAATTACAACTTGATAATTAGACAAGCGAGCCATCAAATCTTCGGTGAGAAGTTCATGGGGTTTATCGGATGCATCGCGCCAACAAAGATGGATAATGTCTACATCCAGGCCATTCAGATATTTTATGGGGTCTTTGTTCTTGGGCACCAGCACCGATAGGGGATAGGTGCACCCCAATTCAGCCAACTCGGCCACCCACTCAACTACAAACGAACCAAGACAGGCAAAACTAAATTCAGCCTCTGACAGAATACGCCATGCAACCAGCCCCGCACCTTCTCCTTTGATCTCGATATACAGACCACAGCCAGTAGCTTTTGCCAGATCAATAATTTCCTCAAGCCGGGAAATATGTTGATTCTCAGGCAGATTGATTGCAGAAATTTCTGCCCAGCTTGAGTTGCGAATGCTGATGTCCTGCCCAGAAACCCGTTTCAGATTATCATCATGGGAAACCACACAAACGCCATCGGCGCTCAGGTGAACATCAAGTTCCCACATTTCAGCGCACAGATCGGCAGCAATCTGAAATGCCTTGAGTGAATTTTCAGGTCCGTAATCGCTGGCACCGCGATGAGCAATAGCTAGTGGATGACCGCTCAAAAGCGTTGGCGGCCATGCAAATTTTGCTAACCAATTAGGTGTCAGTGTCAAATTCGCAATCCGTTCTGATCGAACACAAGCATATGCTGGGCATCAATGCCCCAAATGATGTCTTCGCCAATTTTT
>JAJRRG010000117.1 GCA_024279675.1 Alphaproteobacteria bacterium | reverse complement strand
TTCCAGACTGCTCGAAAAAGGCAGGCAAAACGGTTTGATCCAGGTGCGCATCAACTCGCCCTATGAGGGATGCTTGAAACTCCAACAGGATATTATGAAAGTCTTTGATCTCACCGAAGCGCGGGTAATTCCTGCACTTGATGAGGTTGATCCGGGACCACGAATTGGACTGGCTGCCGCTGAGTTCTTAATGCGCAGACTAGAAAAAAACGATTTGTTATCAATCGGATGGGGAGAAGCCGTCACGACGGCCTTACGCCGGCTTTCCCCAATATTGGAGCAACTCGATGTATCATTGGTTAGCTTGACAGGTGGGGTTTCAGCCTATGTGGACGGTGTTGGCGTTCAAGGCCAGCGGCGAAGTGTGCATCTAATACCAACCCCATTGCGAATTTCCTCTCCAAAGTTTGCAGAAATGCTCCGAGATGAACCTTACGTTCGAAACGTGTTGGCCATGGCGGTACCCGCCCGCATCGCCATCGTGGGCATCGGCGCTGTCAGCCGTAACGCGACCCTTGTGCGGGACGGATATTGCACAACAACCGAGATTGATCTCTTCGCGCGAAAGGGAGCCATTGGCGATCTGCTTGGATATTTTTACGACAAAAATGGGCAAGTATTGTCACTTGAGCTGCATGACCATGTTGTTGCTGTCCCATTACATGACCTGAAACAAATTCCAACCGTAATTGCCGCCGCCGCCGGGCCTGACAAAATTGACGCAATTCTTGGCGCTTTACGCGGGAAATTTTTTAACATTCTCGTCACTGATGAAACGACGGCCATTGAACTACTACGGAGGCAAGGATGAAAAACTGTTTGATCGTAATTGATGCGGGGACAGGAAGCGGTAGAGCGGTCGTGTTTGACGAAAAAGGTCATCAACTGGGTGTTCATCAAGAAGAATGGACCCATACCGCAGAACCGGGCATTAGCGGTTCAATGTCTTTTTCAACCGATGAAAACTGGGTGCTACTTTCACGATGCATAGGCAAAGCAATGGATTGTGCTAGAATTTCAGGGAGTGACGTGCGTGCAGTAAGCTCTACTTCCATGCGTGAAGCCATCGTACTTTATGATAAGCACGGGAAAGAATCGTGGGCCTGCGCCAATGTCGACAGCCGGGCCGAAGCAGAAGTTATACAACTAAAGGCAAGGGCGCCCGATTTTGAAAAGTCCTTTTATGCTGAAAGCGGCCAGACATTTGCCTTAGGTGCTTTGCCAAGATTATTATGGGTCCAAAAAAATCGCCCGCAGATATTTGAACGCGTTCGTTCAATGTCGATGATTAACTACTGGATCTCAACGCGTCTTACGGGGGAGATTGTTGTCGAACCAACAAATGCGGGCACCAGTGGTTTGATGAGTTTAACCACCCGTGACTGGTCGGACACTTTGATCCATAGAGCCGGGATCGAGAGGAGTTTATTCCCCCGAACCGTCGAACCGGGCGCCATTGTTGGGGTTATTACTTCCGTTGCAGCTGCCCAGACAGGGCTGGTCGCTGGCACCCCGGTGGTGGCTGGCGGCGGTGATGTGCAACTTGGCTCGATTGGCCTAGGCGTGACCCGCCAAGGAGATGCAGCTGTTCTGGGTGGCACATTTTGGCAACAAGTTATCAACATTCCCTCTGACAAGGTCGACCCAACGATGCGCGTGCGGATAAATCCAGCTGCGATTGCCGGGCTCAATCAAGCTGAGTGCATCAGCTTTTTTGTCGGCATGAGCATGCGCTGGTTCCGCGATGCTTTTTGCGCAGAAGAAGTGCGTGAAGCCCAAGAAAAAAGCATTGATGCTTACGACCTAATGGAGACCCAAGCGGCACGCGTTCCAGCTGGCGCATATGGTGTCATACCAATTTTTACTGACACTATGGATTTTGGTCGATGGTATCATGCGGCACCGTCATTTCTCAACCTTAGTCTTGATCCTGAACGTGCGAACAAGGCGGTATTGTTTCGCGCATTGCAAGAAAATGCAGCAATCGTATCTGCCCTTAATCTGGAACTTGTGCAAGAATTTGCCCATGCGGATATGAGCGCTCCGCTGGTGTTTGCCGGTGGCGCATCAAAAGGAAAGCTTTGGTCGCAAATCCTTGCCGATGTCACAGGGCGAGAAGTCCGCATTCCCGTAGTGCGCGAGGCGACTTCACTTGGGGCTGCAGCAGCTGCAGCAGTCGGAATTGGTCTGTTCTCAGACCTTGTGGAAGCTGGCGATCAACTGGTGCATTGGGATCATCATGTGGATCCAAACCTTGCCAATCGTGCCATCTATGATGAAGCCAAAGAGCGGTGGAAAGCCGCATATCCGGTTCAAAAACAACTGGTCGACCAAGGCGTAACAACTGCAATGTGGAGCGCACCGGGGGCTATCCAACCTACAGAATAAATTGACCGCTGAGGTGGTGGTTCTTAATCAACGCACCTATTCATTCGTATTCTGTAAATCTTTATTTTCACAAGCGCGCGCCATAGCAAATCAGATATGGCACGCGCTAAAGTTGATTTAGATTGGCATCCAAGGTGTGGGCACATAGCGGTAGGCATCGCCTGATTTTTCGACATATCCAATGCCGGGGAAATCAACATGGGCGCCAGCAATAGGGGTGCCTTGCATGCTAACATTTTCTAGTAAATCAAGGCGGGTTTGACGCGCATAATCGACGTCCCCATCAAACACCACGGCCCATTCAGGGTTTGCAAACTGCACTGTTGTAAAATGCAGAATATCACCCCAAAAAATTAGTTTTTCACCATTTGATTCAACGACATATCCGGATTGACCGGCTGTGTGTCCCGGAAGCGGCAAGGATGTTAAACCAGCGAACAGCTCTGCTTCGCCGTTAAACATAATTTTGCCCTCGGCGTATGGGGCAACTGCCATACGTGCCACATCGATCATGGGGCGAAATTCTTCTGGCGCGCCATTTCGCACGTCTTCGTTATGCATAAAGCCCCATTCGACTTCATTAACTGTCAGCGTTGCATTCTTAAAGAACTTGCTGCCATCTTCGTTAGCCAAGGCACCAATATGATCGGGGTGCATGTGGGTCAATAAAATTGCAGTGATATCGTCGGGATGAATACCAGCGGCTTGCATGCTAGATGCCAGATTGCCAAGACCTGGAGCGAAAGCTGCCACGCCACCAGCGTCAATTAGGATCGTATCGGTGCCGTTTTTTACAACATAGGCATTTACAGGTACCGAAATCATTTCACTGTTAAACGGATGATAGCTTTTTGCCGTGGAGACTTTTGCAAGGTCTGCATCATAGCCAAGGATGAACTGCGTCGGAATTGCAGTAAAGCCATCAAGCAATGCCGTCACTTCAATATCGCCAACCTTATGACGATAAAAGCCGGGGGCTTGCGCACCAGCCATCGCCGCATGTGAAGCTGCTTTGCTGGTGCTGGCAAAAATCATTGCTGGTGCCGCTAACGCAGGCACTGCCACAAGACCTTTGAGAAGAGTTCTTTTTGTTATTTCCATAATATTTCCTTTCGGGTTGAAACTAATCTAGTTGCCTATAACCCATAGGTATGCTTAGAATAAATCCAAAATAATTTGATGGATGATATAAGTAACGCTAATGGATGTTCTAGGGGCCTTTGAAAGTTATGTGTCTGCGGTACAGTCGGGTTCACTGTCCGGCGCTGCCCGCCAGAGGCGCATGACCCAGCCAGCGATTAGCCAACAAATAAGCGCGTTGGAACAGCAGTTTGATACCCGATTGCTTTCACGAAATCGCAGCGGCGTTCGAATGACCCAATCCGGTGAAATTATGTATAAGCATGCCCTCGCCATGCTGGACGAGCAGTCCAGCCTCAAATCTGCTTTGGAAAATTTATCCGGCAAGGTGGAGGGGCAGCTTGTTGTGACCACCTCTCTGGCGTTTTCCCAACATATTGTGGGACAAGTCATCGTTGAGTTGACGAAACAGCTCCCCGACTTAAAAATCGTCTTGCGTGCCGAAGACGGCACAGCGAATTTGGCCGCTGAGAATATCGATCTCGCCCTTTGGTCCTGCAATGTTGGCAATGACAATGGTGTCGTGCGCAAAATCGGCACTATGACAACATTGCATGTGGCGACGCCTGAATATCTTGACACCCATGGGCGGCCTCAAACCCCAAATGACTTAGTAGGCCTTGATTATATTCAATATAAAACCACAGATGACCGCATCGCCACACCTTTGGTGCATGGGGAGGAGACCTTTCAAGCTCCCATCAAAATCGGCTTAACTGCTCAGTTTCCTGACTTGGTAATTCAGGCGCTTTTTGGGAATCTGGGTTATGCTAAAATACCTGAGTTTCTTGTGGCTGACGCTGTAAAAGATGGAAAACTTGAGGTCGTCTTGCCGGCCTGGAAAATTCCGCAAAAAGAGCTTTTTATCGTTTACCCATCAGGGGAGAATAATTCACCACGGGTTATCGCGTTGTTGCATGCCTTGTTGAAACGTCTGGAAATGACCAAGGGCGTAAGTCTTGTTGCCTCGGCCAAGAAATTATTCCTGAACCGTCAACGCTAAATTTGCATTCTATATTTTTGTTTACGGACATAGATTGAAATCTGCTAACCACCATCTAAAACTCACCTGATAAAACACTCAGACCTATGGTCGCACAATTGGATTTCCTGCGGGCGAAAAATGTTACAACTTGAGGAGTTCATTTTTTTCCGTTCTCAATGGAAAATAAAATGCAACATATTCTCCTTATGTTCAGCCATACATCCTATTGCACAATCTCTGGCCCCATCAACGCGTAGGGCACGGTTGTGGACAGGGCCGGGAAATAGGTCACAATGACCAGGAACACCATCAGTACCAAAACGAACGGCATGGCGGCCTTGACCACTTGCACGAGGCTCATCCCCGTTATCCCCGAGGTGACAAACAGGTTCAGCCCGATGGGGGGTGTAATCATTCCAATTTCCATGTTGACCACCATAATGATGCCGAGGTGAATGGGGTCGACCCCAAGTTCCATGGCAATGGGAAAAACAACCGGTGCCACAATCAGTAACAGGCCCGAGGGTTCCATGAATTGCCCGCCAATCAACAATAAAATATTGACCGCAATCAAGAAGGTAAACCAGTTAAAGCCAGCGTTGAGCATCAAGCCGGTGATAACCTGTGGGATACGCTCGGAGGTGAGTACATGGGCAAACAGCAGTGCATTGACGATAATGAACATCAGCATCAGCGTGGTGCGCGCCGCATCCACAATGACCTTGCGCGTCTCATCATTAAAACAGGCTTTTGGCGTGTTGCGTAGCATCAAGGACAGGTTCTTGCCCCATACCGGCAAAGACGCGACCAGATGACCCGGAATGCCCACCAAAGATGTTTTTGGATCGCGCCACAGGGTATAGGCAACCATAATAAACCCGGCCATGCCCAGACCTATCCATAGGTTTTGTGTGGGATTAAAATTGTCACCATCGGCAAACAAAAAGAAACTCATCAGCATCCAGACAAGGAATATGGAAACCCCATAGACCGTGGCTGAAAACCCGATACGGGTTTTTGAGGGTGCGTCTTGGTCGACCCATGGCACGTCCTTCATCGGACCCATGTCCCGATAAACAAACAGCGCGATAAAGAAGGAATAAACCGCCGCAACCGCCGCTGCTTCTGGCGGGGTAAACACGCCCCCATAGCTGCCGCCCAAAATGATCACGATGAGAAACAGGCCCCATCCGGCTTGCTTTCCCCCTTGCAAGATTTCACCAAAACCTTTCCAAGGTTCGGCGGGCAGGTTTTTGATCCGCGCCACCACATAGATGGCGATCATCAACATCAGACCGGCAACAATCCCCGGGACAATCCCCGCCAAAAACATTCGGCCCACGGAAACATCGGTTGCCGCCGCATACACCACCATCACAATGGAAGGGGGAATTAGAATACCAAGGGTGCCCGCGTTGGCGATAATTCCAGCGGCAAACTCCTTGGAATAGCCCACCTCTCGCATACCGGCGATGGCGATGGTGCCAATGGCAACCACCGTCGCGGGGGACGAACCCGAAAGGGCGGCAAACATCATACATGCCAAAACCGAAGCCATAGCCAGCCCGCCGCGAAAATGCCCGACCGTGGCGATGGCAAAACGAATGATACGCTTGGCGACCCCACCGGTGGACATAAAAGCCGAAGCCAGAATAAAAAATGGGATGGCCAGCAACGTATAATGCTGGGAGGCGCTAAATAATTGTAACGCAACAGAGGACATGGAACCATCAGAGAAGAAAGCAATGACAATAATCGAGGACAGCCCCAAAGAGATAGCCACCGGCACACCAAGAAACAACAGGGTAAGAACCAGAATGAACAGAATTGCGGAGACCATTTAAGCGTCCTCCCCTTTGGTGAGTTTTTCTTTAAGTATGTCTTTGTTTTCGGCCACAAGCTCTTCAGCCTCATGTCCTGCAATAATCAATTCGCGTTTGCCTTTAGTAATATCCACCATGGCCTGAATAGACCTGTAGGCGAGCAGAGAAAGGCCAATGGGCAATATCAGATAAGCAATCCAGCGCTTCACCCGTTCATCAAGGCCAAGCGGCTCATAAAACCATGATGGATATTTGACATCCTCAAGGCCAAGATCAATCTGGAACATCTTGCTCCAATAGGTCACAGCCCCCCCGTTGGTTTTACCGCCAAAGATCACCAGCCAATCGGCGGAAATGAGAATTACCGCATAAAGAACGGTCGCCAGTGCCCCAAAAATCGCCACGGCCTTGAAGGCCTTGGGGGGCAACATGCGAATAAAAATGTCCACACCCAAATGGGTTGACGTGCGGATGCCATAGGACATGCCAAACAAAATCAACCATGCAAAAGTAATCGAGGTCAGCTCCAAAGCGCCCCCAATTCCAGAATGAAATCCATAGCGCAAAATCACCTGCACGAAGGAAAGCAGGGTAATAAACGTTAATAGGAATGCCAGAATATTTTCTTCCATACGGGCAATGGCTTTGGGAAATTTTCGCTCGGCGAAAAACAAAGTGGTAATCATCAAGGCGATGCCGATATAGGCCCACATGGATATGATAGCTGTTTTCGACATTTTTGTTCCCCCCCGGTATTCTCGTTAAGCGGGGTGCGCAACAAAGCTGGCCGCGCACCCATTATTATCATTAGATTTTTGGACTACATGCCAGCAGCAACTGCGGCATCAATAACGTCCTGGCCAATGTCATCGGCGAACTGAGCCCAAACGGGCTTCATCACATCAACCCAAACCTGACGCTGTTCAGCTGTTAGTTCAACAACTGCACCACCGGCGGCAATCATATTTTGCTTGGCAGCTTCGTTCAGATCAGCAGATTTTGCGTTAGCGGCAATGATTTCCTCATCAAAGATGGTGATGAACTGATCGCGAACGTCTGCATCAAGGCTATCAAGCCATTCTTTGGATGTCACAGCCAAATAGGTCAGCAACTGATGGTTGGTTTCAGTTACACCGTCCTGCACTTCAAAGAATTTCTTGGAATAGATGTTGGACCAAGTGTTTTCCTGCCCATCAACAACGCCGGTTTGCAGCGCGCCATAAACTTCCGAGAAAGCCAATTTTTGAGCTGAAGCGCCCATGGCTTCGATCATAGCTACGGCCACATCAGATGTCTGCGTACGGAATTTTAGGCCCGTTGCATCTGTTGGGGCAATCAAAGGACGCGTGGCTGAGAAGTGTTTGAAACCATTGTAAACATCACCCAAGCCCACATAACCCTTGTCATCAATCGCATGGAGTAATTCACGACCAACAGGGCCAAGGGTGAAATTGTTTACCGCTTCCATATCAGAAAACAGGAACGGCAAATCAAATACGCGATATTTATGGGTGAAGCTTTCAAACTTAGAAAGCGAGGGCGCTGCGATCTGAACATCGCCCAACAACAAAGCTTCCATAACCTTGTTATCATCAAACAATGTTGAGTTTGGGAACACCTCCATACAAGCGACGCCATTCATTTCTTCGTTAATGCGTGCCGCAAGAGCCGACGCAAATTCACCCTTTGGGTGCCCGGAGGATGCGGTCACGTGACTGAACTTGATAACCAGCTCGCCCGGATCACAATTGGCCAAGGTTGGCGTTGCGGCCAGCCCTGTCATCATCGCCGCAATACC
>JAJRRG010000116.1 GCA_024279675.1 Alphaproteobacteria bacterium | reverse complement strand
GCCGCTTGAACGACCCGCGGTTTGGCTCGCGCTTTCGTGGACAGGGGGCATATGCTGTCATGCTCGAGCAACGTTTTGACCGAGCGCTGGAGCGGTTTAACCTCAAGACAAAACCGCCGGTATTGCGCACGGATATATTTTGTGCCCCCAATAAAGACGATGGGCAACTTAGTCTGTTTTAAGGTCCAAAGCGAAAGCAAACCTGCCTATTTGATTTCCACTGTTTCTTTTTATTTGTCGGTCGACATATCTTGGAACTATGAAAAAACCTGATTCGCAATTGATCAAACATATCCCGGATTTTTCGCGGGAACGGGCTTTGATAAAATCTGGCCTTGCGCACATTGTCGGGATTGACGAGGTCGGTCGCGGCCCACTGGCCGGGCCGGTTGTTGTTGCCGCTGTTATTCTTGATCCCGGCAACATTCCTGAGGGACTAAACGATTCTAAAAAGCTTTCAGCGGTAGAGCGGGTTGGCCTATTTGAAAAAATTGTCGCAAGCGCCAGCTTCTCAATCGTCAGTGCACCACCCCCTATCATTGAAAAACTCAACATCAGAGGCGCGACCCTTTGGGCCATGGCTCAAGCGGCCAACGCCTTGTATAAAAAGCCCGATTTCGCCCTGATTGACGGGCGCGATATTCCCCCCGGCCTACCCTGCCCCGGCGAAGCCCTCACCAAGGGAGATTCGCGTTCAGTATCCATCGCCGCCGCTTCCATTGTCGCCAAGGTGAGCCGCGATAGAATGTGTGCGATTATGGATAAAGAACATCCAGAGTATGGTTTTGCCAAGCATATGGGGTACGGGACAAAATTCCACATGCACGCCTTAATCAGCCATGGTGCTACAAACCACCATCGTGCGGATTTTTCGCCGGTTACACAGGCGCTTGCGCGCACAACGCTGTCGAGTAAAATTCAGGATAACGAATGATATTCATTGCAGATTTGTTCGGTTGCAACGATTAACTAACCCAAACAGAGCATTACCTTTACGCAAGAAATATGCTATGGGGCAAAATCTTTTACGCGTTTGACACGTATCACCCCATTAGGTTTAGCCCCATGACAGACCACCGATCCGAACTTTTGATGCCTGCGGGTAATTTGCGCAAACTCAAGATGGCCATCCTTTATGGAGCCGACGCGGTATATTTGGGCACGCCGGATATGTCGTTGCGTACCAAGTCACAGTTTTCCCTTGAGGACGTGATTGAGGGCGTTGAATTTTGCCATGCCCATGGCAAACGCGCTTATCTCACTCTCAACCTTTTTTCCCACAATAGGGATGTGCCCAAGCTTGAGGAATATATTGATACGGTACGCAAGGTCAAACCGGATGGGCTGATCATAGCTGACCCCGGCGTGTTCCAGTTTGTTAAAGAGCGCGCACCGGAACTGGAATTACACATTTCAACCCAAAGCAATGTATCCTCTTGGCTTTCGGTGAATTTCTGGCAGGATCAAGGGGCAAAACTTGTTGTTCTTGCTCGGGAAGTTTCATTTGCCGAACTGACCGAAATTCGAGAAAAATGCCCTGACATAAAACTTGAGGCCTTCGTGCACGGGGCCATGTGCATGACCTATTCCGGGCGCTGTTTGTTGTCCAATTTTATGTCCGAGCGCGGGGCCAATCAGGGCAATTGTGCCAATTCATGTCGCTGGAATTACAAGGTTCGCATGCGCCTCAAGGACGGAACGGTGCAAGAGTTGGATATCAACGAAGATAACGCAGATATGTTTGAGTTCTTACTTGAAGAGGGGTGCCGACCCGGCGAATTGATGCCCATTGAAGAGGATGGACGTGGCTCTTATATTCTGAATTCACGCGACCTGTGCATCATGCCAAAACTGGATGAATATTTGCGCATCGGGGTGGATAGTCTTAAAGTCGAGGGGCGCGGCAAAAGCGAATATTATGCGGCTATTGTTGCCCGCGCTTATCGCATGGCCATTGATGATTATTATGATGATCCTGAAAACTGGAACCCGCACAAATATATGCGCGAACTGGAATCCGTGGGTAACCGTGGCTATACACTAGCTTTTCACGACGGGCGATTAAGCAATTATTCCCACGATTATGAACAAACCGAAGCACTGGCCCAATGGGAGTATGCGGGGGTAATAGCTGAAGTCACGAAGGACGCCTTTATTATCACGGTAAAGAACAAACTTGAAGCGGGGGAAGTGCTGGATTTTGTCTCCCCAGTCAATCGCGAAACTGTTCTGCTGCGTGCCTATGACTTTGAAATGACGGACAGCGGCAAGCGAGTTGAGGTGGTGCATGGCTCGACGCAAAGCAATATCCGCATCCCGTTTGATTTGTTTGACCATGAGAATATAGATGACCTTAAAGAACGCTTTCCCCCCTTCACTGTGATGCGCAAGGAGCGCGCACTCACCGAGGAGCAATGGGCGCGGATCAAGTTTGATAAAACCGTACAGAAGCTGGAAATGGCAGGTACCCGATCCGACAAAAAGTATGAGAAGCCACGCGACGCTTTGGCAAGCGCGGTGGAAGAAAGTACGACAAACCGGCGCCATAAAACCAATCGCGTTGGCGTCGAGGGCTGTTGCGGCAAGGGGTGCAATGGCTGTTTGATTTTCTGGCAAGATGACATGTATGCCAAGGCGCGGGAAACCTTGCTCAAGCGAAAACAGGGCGAACAGTTGAGCAATGCCGAAGCCAAGGAATTGAAAGATGATGCGCCGGTGGTGTTGGCGGGGGAATAAAAATCCGGTTTGGCGGCTCTAGAACAGTGGCCGCGTGCGGTCTAGGCTTCCAACAAATATACATTTTTGCTGTGGATTATTGATCGAACGAATAACGCCGTCGCTAATTTCTCTATGGGTCAGCCACCTAGCCCCACCCGGTTGATTCACCCAGCCAAGAATTACGGTTTGCCGAATAATGTCAGCACGCGTCCCGGCGTCCACTTTGTCGCGCACCTTTGGGTCTGCTGATTCACAGCCATGCACACGAATGGATCGGCCGCCGGGCTTTAATGTTGCTTCGATGGTTTCAATTATTGATAACCCCTGTTCATGGACCCAAGAAACTACTAGATCGCGCGGTAAAACTTCCTTAAGGCTGGCGTTGGCCTCAAGTGTATTTTCCCAGTTTAACTCAAGCGGAGTGGCCTTTAGTTTTGCGGCCAACGTAAAAGGATTGCGCGATGCAATTGTTAATGCATTTGATATTTGGGCAAGATGGGCACTTACCTCAGCCAACATTCCAGTACCTCCAACAATCAATGCATTATCAAAATTTTTATTTGGCATAACTCACTCTATCCTTGTTAGATTTGCCTAAGCTGAAAACGGCCATCCACATGCGAATTTTTGTCTTTTTCGTACATCATTTTGGCTCTCGCTGGGCCAAGATTGTCACGCCGATCCCAACCATGATCACCCCGGCCCCCACCCAGGTCAAAAGTCCGTATGTTTCATTCAGGAACAATGTCGCAGCAAACAAACCCACGGCTGCCGCCACATAACCAATCTGGCTTAACAAAACCGGGCCGCCATATTGCTGTAATCTAAAAAACACCGGGAAGGTTATGCCAGCCAACCCGGCTTGTAAAAGCGCTGCCACCGGCACATGGGAGAGTTTGGAGAATTCCCCAACCCCACCTGCCATTAAGAATATACCCAGAAGAAAAACCGCCGCCACCAAGTGACTCCAAAATGCCAGCGCGTCCGGGGATTGACCCTTGGGCCAGGCCAAGGTTCGATATACATTTCCGGCGGCTAGTGTGACCGGAATAAGCAAAGCGCCCAGCATCCACAACAACTGGACGTCACCCGCCCCACTCTGCCTTGAGTACGCCACAAGGCCAGCGCCAGCAAATCCGATAATGATACCAAGCACACCTAAAAATTTTGGCGCTTTCAATTTGAACATTACAGATATGGCCAAAGTAAAAACTGGCGATAGGGCGAACATCAATGCGGTAAAACCTGACCCAACGTGGGGAATGACGCTAAAGACAAGAAGATTAACTGCACCAAAAGATATGAGCCCGGAAATCAGGGCGTAGCGCAAAACCGGGCCACGCGGAACGCTAAGAATATTCCTGCTCGCAAGTACAGGCAACAAGGATATTGCTGCCCCAAACGAAATCAGAAACGCCCACAATATGGGCGATACTCCTGCGTTCCCTGCGATCTTTCCCAATGGGAAATTCATGCCGATCAGAACGCCGGTGAGTAAAAGCAAGAATATGGGCGTTTCAAAAAGTTTTTTCATTTTTTGTTACAGCTTCAGCCATAACTCACAATTTCAAATTCAATTCCATCATGGTCATGGAAATAAAACCTGCGCCCCGGCTCATAATCCCCGTGATTGGTGGTTTCAAAGCCCATTGTCAGAACACGCTTTTCAGTGGCATCCAGATCATCCACCACCATGGCGATGTGATTGAGACCGCCTTTGGTATAATAGGAGACACTGGCATCGCTTTGCGCTTTTGGATTGGTGTAAACCGCCACATATGATTTTTCTTCCCCCACATGGATGGTTTTGCCCCCGTCAATGGAATCCCCCTGCCAGCGAATATGCCAGTCGAACAGTTCGCACAACATTTTTGCCGTGCGATCAGGATCGGAGACGGTGACGTTTACATGTTCTAGAAATGATGCAGGCATTGGGATGTTCCTTTTTATAAACTCTAATATGATTGGGTGAGGTCAAACAACTGATTTGACCACAGTGTGTGCATGTTGTAATTCCTCAACTTAACTTTAGGTCAAGGTACAAAATAATTTTTATTGGAGAGTGTTTTTATGGGCATCAAACGCGGACTGAGCATTGGGCAGATAGCGGCACGCACGGGGCTTGCTGTTTCGGCCATCCGTTATTACGAAACGCAAGGGCTAGTGACACCGGATCGCAATGCGGGTGGCCAGCGACAGTTTGAACCTTCGGACATTCGACGCCTTTCTTTTGTAATGATTGCCCAACAATTTGATTTCACTATTGCCCAAATCCAGCAACAACTCGCAAAGCTGCCAGATCAGCGCGCACCCACCAAGGCTGACTGGACGAAAATTTCCAAGGATTTCGCAGGCGCACTGGATGCTAAAATCGAAACCCTTACCCGTCTGAAGGAGAATTTGGACGGCTGTATTGGGTGTGGTTGCCTGTCTCTCACAAAATGCAAACTCTACAATCCCCATGACCGTGCCGCAAAAAATGGCCCCGGCCCGCGTTTTCTCATGGGGGATCGACCTCAGACTCATTCAAGCTAACCCTTTATTAACCCTAATCTTTCATCGCTCATTAACCATGCAACTTATCCTGAGATTAACCCTAACGCGCTACAAACATCTCGTTAGTGTTGCGTTAGGGTTAAGTAAATGTTGCGTAAAAAGCGTATGGCACCGTCCCCTGTTGGGTCTGCCAAGTTGCCGATTGATACCATTCTTGTGGGTGAATGCGTTGAGCGCATGAACGAATTGCCGGAGGCAAGCGTTGATCTGATATTTGCGGACCCCCCTTACAATTTGCAACTTGAAAACAGCCTCACCCGCCCCGATCAAAGTAAGGTTGATGCGGTGAATGATCATTGGGATCAATTCGACAGTTTCGCCCATTATGATAAATTCACCCGCGAATGGCTGACCGCTGCGCGCCGATTGCTTAAGCCCAATGGGGCGATATGGGTTATCGGTTCCTACCATAATATTTTTCGCGTGGGGACAGCTTTGCAGGACTTAAAATACTGGATGCTCAATGACGTTATCTGGCGCAAAAGCAACCCTATGCCAAATTTTCGAGGCACACGGTTCACCAATGCCCATGAGACGCTGATCTGGGCCGCCAAGGAACAAAAATCCAAGGTTACGTTTAACTATGAGGCGCTTAAACTGAGCAATGACGATACACAAATGCGCTCCGACTGGTTGTTTCCCCTATGTACCGGGGGCGAACGGCTCAAGGATGAGAACGCGCAAAAAGTGCATCCAACCCAAAAGCCAGAACCCCTGCTTTTTAGAATTTTGACGGCCACCACCAAGCCCGGCGATGTTGTCCTCGACCCATTTTTTGGCACCGGCACAACCGGCGCTGTTGCGAAAAAACTGGGGCGTCATTTCATCGGTATCGAGCGCGAAAGCGTATATATCAATGCCGCGCTGAAGCGCATCGCAGCCATCAAGCCCCACAAAGGGGAAGCCCTGCAAACCGCGCCAACAAAACGGGCCGCACCTCGGGTTGCCTTTGGCTCCCTGGTGGAACAAGGATTGGTTAAACCGGGCACAGAATTAAGCGACGCCAAGCAGAAATATACGGCGATTGTGCGCACGGACGGATCGCTAAAATGCGGCGAACATCAGGGTTCAATCCACAAAGTGGGCGCGCTGGTGCAAGGGGCAGAAGCTTGCAATGGCTGGACCTATTGGCACGTGGCTGGCAAATCCAAACTTAAACCCATTGACGATTTCCGCACGATTGTGCGCGCAAAGATGCAAAAAATTTCGGCCTGAATTCGACCTCCAAATTAGATCAGGTACCTTGCCGCTGGTGTCAAACCCAGCGGCATTTTTTATTTTGCGCCCGCTTTTGCAATCACTTTTTTGAACAGAGTTGGAAGTGCCTCACCTGCAAGATTTTTTGGTATTACCCACCAGCCTGTCAGCCCCGCATTTTGCAATTGCGAATGTTTAGCTGTCTCGCCTAGCACATATACTGTCAGCTCCAGTTTGAGATGGGTAAATATATGGGCGATTGTTCCCGCGGATTTCCATTGTCCAGCGAATGGAAAATCAGGCGGCTGAATACGATCAGTCCACTCGCTGTTTGGCACTTCGCTCATCTGGGCAAGTAGGCCCTTATCAGCCCGTTTCTGCAGGAATATTGCACCGTTTTTGTCCCATACAATATATGCATTGCCAAATTTGTTTGGCCGCGTTTTCTTAGGAAGCTTAACAGGGTATTTCTCAGGGTTTTCTGAAGCAAAAGCTCTACAATCTTTAGCGAGTGGGCAAATATTGCAGCGGGGACGCTTGGGCGTGCAAATGGTTGCACCCAAATCCATCATGCCTTGGGCAAAATCTCCGCTTCGTTTTATCTGGTTGCCTCCAAGGGCCTTTTGCACGGCCAAACGGATTTGTGGTTTTGCTTTGGATATTGGCAGATCCAGCGCCAATAATCGAGCCATAACCCGTTCCACATTCCCGTCGACCACCGCTATTTTTTCGTCAAAGCAAATGGCAGCAATAGCTGCACTGGCATAGGGGCCAATGCCCGTCAGCTTTTGCAAATCAGCGGCGCTGTTGGGGAGGATACCGCCAAAATCGGCATGAACCTGTTGGGCGCAGGCGTGCAGATTGCGGGCGCGGGAATAATAACCCAACCCGGCCCACATTTTTAAGACGTCATCCAGCGACCCATTGGCAAGAGCATCAAGGGTTGGCCACTTTTGTAAGAATCGCTGATAATAGTCTTTGACCGTCGCCACTGTTGTTTGTTGCAACATAATCTCGGAAAGCCACACACGGTAGGGATCGGGTTGGATTCCGGATTTCCGGTTACTAGGCGAAACGCGCCACGGCAAATCACGGGCGTTTTTATCATACCAGTGGAAAAGTTCGTTGGTGTTCAATATCTTATTCTTTGCGGCAATATGCATCTTCTCTTTCTAAGGGGTTGGGCAAGTGGTTAAGGGATTCCCCAATCGACCTGAGTAAAGGCATGAACAGGAAGCGAATATTTTATGCTGATGTTACAAATATTGCATACTTTATCGCTAGCTGATAATTTGTGGACAAATATTTTATCGGGGACAGCATATGCAAAAAATCAGAACGATCTCGTATTTAGTGGTTTTTTTGACAACATTAATTGTCGCCGCGCCGCAAGCTGCCGGGAATAAGGCTCTGCCGACAAATAACTGGCAAAATAGTTTTGTTCGTTATGTGCAACAATCAGTTGAGCAGGACAATATTCCCGGTCTGGCCATTGCTTTAATACATGGCAACGATGTCATTCTTGCTCAGGGTTTTGGCCTACGGAATATTTCCACTAACGCTCCGGTTACCCAAGATACCTTATTTCACATAGGGTCAACCCAGAAATCTATGACAGCGATGATGATCGCAACTTTGGTCGATGATGGATTGTTTGATTGGGACACGCCAATTGTTGAATATGTCCCACTATTTAGGTTATCAAATTCCAGCTCTCAAAATGCTGTCACAATGCGTCACCTGCTGAGCATGCGTGGTGGGATTGCAGGCGATGCGGAAGAAGATATGCCCGAGCGCGCCAACGCAAAAGACGTTTTTAGCACAATTGCGAACGCGCCCCTACTGGGGAGGCCCGGTCAAGAATTCAGCTACAGCAACCTGTCTTCTTCAGCTGCGGGATATCTAGGTGTGTTGGCATCAGGCGGCTCGATCGACAATCTTTATGGGGGATATGCTAAATTACTACAGGAAAAAATCCTTGACCCAATCGGGATGGGTACCGCGACAATAATGCGTAGTGAAGCATTGAAGAATCCAAATTATTCTCAGTCTTATATACTGAACAGCCAAGGGCAACCTGTCCTGTCGCCAAGTTATGATTTTGATGGGGATGCACTGGCCCCATCTGGAAGCTTAAAAGCCAGCGCCTATGAGATGGGGCTTTATGTTGCCACCCACCTGAACAATGGCATTGCGCCCAATGGCAATCGTGTGGTGGCATCCATGCAATTGCAGGCGACTTACCGAACCTATTTAGAAGACTATGGCATGGGATGGGAAGTTACAGATCATGAGGGCATCCGAATAATCATGCACAATGGCTCATTCGATGATTTTGCCAGTGTCATTGGATTTTTGCCAGAATTTAACATCGGGTTTGTCATCCTCGTTAATTCTGAAGAAGCGGGCGAAAACATTACAGAAGATGCCCCCTATGAATTAGTAGAACTCTTGATGAACTAATGGAACTTTTACTTGAACAATAAAATATTTAATTGTGCGCATTTATCTGGCGCAGGTGTTAGTTAAACATTATGACCCCTCGCAAAGCTAATCCTGTCAAACGCACCCGAAAAACCCTTGGGGTTGGCGACTTGGTAAACAAGCTGATTGATCCGGCCTTGAAAAAACGCGGTTTTGCCAGTCGCGATATATTGGAAAACTGGCATATTATTGCCCCCCCACCCTATAACGAAGTTACGATCCCTGATCGTTTGAAATGGCGACGTGGGGAAGCGGGCAAACAGGGTGCCCTGCTGTTCTTGCGTTGCCATGAGGGGCATCGTCTGGCTTTGGCCCATGATCATCAACGCATCGGGGAAGCCATCAACCGCTACTTCGGATATGTGTTGGTGGATGCTGTCAAATTGTCAGCAGAACCGTTCACCGCTGGTTCAGATAGATCCGTGCAAACTGCGCCGGAACCCAGCGCCAAAGCTCATCAAAAAGTAGATGCTGTTCTTGTGTCAGTGGAGGATGATGGGCTTAAGGACGCCCTACATAAATTAGGTCTGGGCGTCCTAAAAAATAAATAAACCTAGGGATTTGGCCTGCGCCCTCACATGAAGTTGAAGGAAAAACTTGGTGTTGTCGAAAAACGCCCTTTTTTCACCCAAATGCATGTGCTTAATGTATATATATGACTTGAAATCTGGAGAAACACATTGAATATCACCCGCCGCAACGCTCTGCTTTTAACAGCCGCCGCCACCACGACGAGCTTTACCTTCTCAACCTCTGCACATTCTGCTGAGGGAGATGTGTATAATGTCGAATCTTTGATGAACCCGAAAGGCTGGGTAGATCGTGCTATTTTGGGCGCAGAAAGTGCCAGCGTTACGACAATCGAATATTCTTCTCCCACCTGCCCCCATTGCGCAAATTTTCATATGCAAACTTTCCCAGAATTTACCAAACAACTAATTGAGACGGGTAAAACCAGATTTATTCTTCGCCCGTTTGCACGCAATTTAGCCGATGCGGTGGTCTTTATGCTTGCCGATGCCGGGGGCGAGGAAAAATACCACGAAATCATCAGCGCTTACTTTGCCACCCAAAATGAGTGGGCGCGGTCGGATAATTTACGTGATGCATTGCTAAAAGTGGCCCTGCAACTCGGATTTACTGAGGAAAGCTTTGAAAAAGCCTTGACGAATCAGGAGCTTTTCGCGGGGATGGAGGCAGTGCGCGATCAGGCATCATCTGAATTTAATCTGACAGGAACGCCTTCTTTTTATGTCAATGGTAAAATGCTCGAAGGAAATAAATCGCTCGACCAGATGTCTGCGGAAATCAATTCCCAGCAGGCCTAGTTGCGCGTGGGATTTTACCCAATATTACATAGGTAATTCTTCAAAAATCATGGGGGGCGGGGAATGAAATTTCAACGCCTCCGCATGCAAGGGTTCAAAAGTTTTTGCGACCCCACAGACCTTATTTTGGAACCGGGTCTTACCGGCGTTGTTGGCCCCAATGGGTGTGGCAAATCCAACCTAATGGAGGCCATGCGCTGGGTTATGGGGGAAAGCTCCTATAAGGCCATGCGCGCTACGGGTATGGAGGATGTGATATTCTCCGGCTCAGCAAAGCGGCCCGGACGCAATTCTGCTGAAGTGACACTCATACTGGATAATTCAGACAGGAGCGCACCAGCTGCGTTAAATGACGCTGATGTTTTGGAAATTACGCGTCGTATTGAGCGCGACCATGGTTCGGTCTACCGGGTGAACGGCAAGGAAGTACGCGCCCGTGATGTGCAACTTTTGTTTGCCGATGCGTCAACCGGGGCCCATTCCCCAGCCCTTGTGCGTCAGGGGCAAATTGGCGAACTTATTGCCGCAAAACCTGTAAAACGGCGCGCTTTGCTTGAGGAAGCCGCGGGCATATCAGGGCTTTATTCGCGCCGCCACGAGGCAGAATTGCGGCTTAAGGGGGCCGAGAATAATCTGGAACGGGTTGATGATATTATTGCTCAAGTTGAGACCCAGCTAGATACACTTAAACGTCAGGCACGCCTTGCTGTACGTTATCGCAATATCTCAGGGGACATTCGCAAAGCTGAGGCCACACTCTTTCATGTGCGCTGGGTCATGGCGCGGCTGGCGGAAAAAGAAACAGAAGCCAATCAAGGTCAAACGGTCAAAAAACTGGCCGATGCCCATCATCAGGATCAAAAAAGTACCAAAATACTTGAGGAAGCAGAACGTGCTCAGCAACCGTTACGCGAAGCGGATGTGGCCGCCGGGGCGGTGGTGCAACGTTTAACAATCCTGCGCGAACAGTTGGAAACAGAAATTCGCCGGGCGAGTGGCGAGCAACTGGATTTGGAAAACCGGCAAAAACAAATCATCAATGACGCCGCACGCGAAACAAAACTCATGGAAGAGGGAAGTGAAGTTCTTCAAGCGTATGGGAAAGAAAAAACTGAACTTATTTCCCAGAGTGACAGTCAAATATTGGCAACGGAACAGGCCAAGGCCGGTCTGATTGCCGCCGATCAAGCTCTAGAAATCGTGCAAAAGAACGCTCAGGATATAACAGAATCCCTGGCACAATTACGCGCCAAACGGGCCCACGCCTTGCGCTTGTCTGAGGACAGCGCAACCCGGACGACACGCCTCACCCAACAGATTGAAGATGTAAAATCCGAAGCACAAAATGTGCGCTCTGAACTCGAACAAGATCAAGTTATTGTCCAACATCAAAACGCGTTGGCCCACGCAAAAACAACCTCGCAAACCGCAGAAACCGCCAGCGTAAAAGCTGAAGAGCACGCCCATGTCGCCCAAGGGCAACTTGATGCCGCCCGCCCCGCGCTTAGCGAATTACAAAGCCAACTCAACCGTCTTGAAAGCGAAGCTGAAACCCTGGCTCGCGTGCTAAACGTTACGGACAATGAATTGTGGCCCGCCATTGTTGATACGCTCAGGGTTAAGGTTGGTTACGAAATTGCACTGGGCGCCGCTTTGGGAGATGATCTTGAGGCGTCCTCGGATAGTGGCGCGCCAATTTACTGGGCTGAACCGGGAAATGGGGATAATGATCCCAAGTTACCCACCGGGGTGACGCCGTTTTCCGATTTTGTTTCCGGGTCAAAAGAACTCGAACGTGGGTTGAACCAAATTGGCCTCGTTAACAATGCTGCAAACGGACGTGATCTAATGGTCGCGCTTAAACCCGGTCAACGGCTGGTGACTAAAGAGGGGGATTTGTGGCGCTGGGATGGGTTAATCATCAAGGCGGATGCGCCAAGCCCCGCCGCCCAACGGCTTTCACAGCGCAACAGACTGGCGGATCTGGACGGGGAAATCAGCGCCGGACAAAAGGCGGTTACAGAAACAAAGCTTGTTTTGGCAACCCTCAGTTCTGCCCTTAGTGCGGCTCAGGCAGATATGCGCGCCCATCAGGCGAGTTGGCGCGAGGCCCAACACGCAATCAGCGATGCACAGGAACGTCTGGACATTGCCCAAAAGGCCGTTGGCGATCTCATTACACGCCAGGGCGCCCTTGAGGAGGCAAAAATTCGTCTGGCCTCCAGTCTGGTTGAAGCCAAAGAAATTTATGCCGAAGCTCAAAGTGCACTTAATGAATGTGAGCCAGAGGCGGACGCTCTCAAGCGCCAAACTGACATCCAGAACAAGGTTCAAGTTGCGCGCGATGCCAGCGACAGGGCGCGCTTGACATTGGGAAATCTTGAGAATGCAACCCGGATGCGCGCCAGTAGAATTTCTCAACTTGAGAATGAAATGCAAAGCTGGCAACGCCGCAGTGCCGAAGCTAAATCCCAATTACAAACCCTTATCAGCCGTTCGGATAAAATTGCCGAACGTCTAGAAATCCTTGCCTTGTCCCCTGATTCCAACGCTAAAAAGCGCGGCGAACTGGAAAGCCAACTTGAGGACGCCATACACGCCCACAAGATTTCCTCGGACAAGCTGGCTCAAAGCCAGTCCTCCTATCGCGAAGCTGATCGACAAAGCCGTGTTGCGGCGGCAACGCTGGGGGAAGTTAAGGCTGAAATGGCGCGCATTGATGAGCGCTTAAAAGGGTTGATTGCCCAACGCCAACAAATAGAAGAACTGGTGCTCGAAACCCTTGGCATCGATGCTCAAAAGACAGCCGAAGCGGCAGGAATAAAACCTGAAAGCCCACTCCCCGATATGACACAAACCGAGCGTCGCCTTGATCGGTTAAAATCCGAGCGCGAGCGCCTTGGGGGGGTTAACCTGTCCGCGGAAAAGGAAATGAACGAAGTTGGCGAAAAGCTCGATATTATGGTCTCAGATAAGGAAGATCTTATCGCCGCCATTGCCAAGCTACGCACCGGTATTTCCAGCTTAAACCGGGAGGGACGTGCCCGCTTGAATGATGCCTTTGATAAGGTCAACTCACACTTCAAAGAACTGTTCACTTCGTTTTTTGACGGGGGAACCGCCGAACTCACGTTTATTGAAAGCGATGATCCCTTGGAAGCGGGTTTGGAAATCCTTGCCTGCCCGCCGGGCAAAAAACCCCAACCCTTGTCGCTTTTGTCCGGGGGGGAACAGGCACTGACTGCAATGGCGCTGATTTTTGCTGTTTTCCTCACCAACCCTGCCCCCATCTGCGTGCTTGACGAAGTGGATGCGCCGCTGGATGACGCAAATGTGGAACGGTTTTGCAATCTTTTGGACAGTATGCGCGCCCGCACCAACACCCGGTTTTTGGTTATCACGCACAACCCCATCACCATGTCACGGGTTGATCGCTTGTTTGGCGTCACCATGGCCGAGAGAGGCGTTTCTCAACTGGTTTCCGTCGACTTGGCGACAGCGCGAGCGACCCGGGAGGCTGGATAGGAGTTTTGCACCGACTCTGCATCTTCACTGCCCCTTCTTTGCTCCTTGCCCAACTTCTTAGGGATAAATGTTTCCCGCTTCAATTTTTTCTTAATTTAACACAACATTATCATACACTTAACTTGTGCTTCCCCCGCTTGACACCGGTATGCACTGACACTATGGTTCCGGCGACTTTGAGGGGTACCCTTC
>JAJRRG010000115.1 GCA_024279675.1 Alphaproteobacteria bacterium | reverse complement strand
TGTCCGGAGTGGAATAATAATTGTGGCTTTCTGGGAAGAAAAAACGCTTGAGGAAATGTCCGAGCAAGAGTGGGAGTCTCTTTGCGACGGGTGCGGTCGGTGCTGCCTCATCAAACTTGAGGATGATGACACAGGTGAAATCTATAATTCAGATGTTCGCTGCGCGTTGTTGGATGCCAATTCCTGCCAATGCATCGATTATACACATCGTAAGGCAAAAGTTCCCGATTGCATCAAATTAAGCCTGCAAAATGTAAAAAAATATCGTGGATCCCTGCAACCTGTGCCTATCGTCGTTTGGCGGAAGGCCGGGGATTGGCCTGGTGGCATCCGCTGGTTTCGGGTGACCCTGAAACTGTTGTTCAAGTTGGTGTGTCAGTACGTGGGCGAACCGTTGACGAAAATTCTGTGCAACCGGGGGAATGGGAATCCCATTGTGTCGACTGGCCCAATTGGGAACCCAAAGACTAGAATTAGGTTCACTAAATTTCAGATTTATGGCCGAACTTATCCCCGCGTCACGCAAGTCAGCTATAGTACAGGCATAATCGCAGAACTGGCTCAAAAGGCCTCGAATACTTTCACCAGATAAATTCGATATGTCCCTTTAGCATTAATGAGAGAAGATTGCCCCAACCCATTTTCCCCAATTGGTCGTTGATCGAAATTGATTATCGGGCGGATGGCCTAACGATGGCTCAAATCGCCCAAAAGCATAAGGTTGCACTGTCGTCCATTTCAAAGGCACGACAACGCAAAAATTGGCCAAGCCGAAACAAACTGAATAATTCAGGTGCGAAATCAATACGTATGTCGACGACGAAGAAAACTAAAGTCCCCCCTCGAAAACTGTTGATTGGCCGCATGTTTGTGGTGTTGGAAAAACAAATTGAACGGATGGAAAATATCATGCCGGAAAACGCCGACGACAAGGAAATTGCTTTGCTAGGGCAGCTGGTGCGCACACTGGAAAAACTCGTTGAACTGGATTGTAAACATCAGGGGGCGGCCAAAGACACGCTAAAAGCAGAAGCCAAAAATTCACGCCAGATGCTCGATTTACGAACCAAAATAAATCAAAGAATGCATCAACTTGAAGCCGAATAGTTTTGCGCGTTTGGTTGCAGGGTTAAGCGATGACGAAGTTAAAAGTTTGGAACATGAATGGCTTTTGTGGGCGCGCAAGGAACAATTGGCCCCAAAAGGGGACTGGACAACATGGGTTTTAATGGGCGGACGTGGGTCCGGTAAAACCCGGGCTGGGGCAGAATGGGTGCGCCAATTAGCAAATGGGAATTTAGGGCAAAACCCGGTTGAACAAATCGCTCTTGTGTCAGAAACCATGAGTGAAGCACGGGCCGTAATGGTCGAGGGACCCTCAGGGATTCTTAGCATCGGCCCGATAGCGGAACGACCTAAATTTGACCGCACGCGTAACATGCTTGTTTGGGAAAATGGTGCAAAGGGAATGTTGATGTCCGCCTCTGAGCCTGACAGATTTCGTGGACCTCAGTTTGGTGCCGCATGGTGCGATGAGGTGAGTAAATGGCCCAATGCAGAAGCGGCCTGGGATATGCTGCAGTTTGGCTTGAGGCTCGGGGATATGCCCCGGCAAATGGTGACGACAACACCAAAGCCAACACGGCTTATAAAAAGATTACTCAACGATAAGCGTTGCGTTTTTACCCGCATGCGAACCAGAGATAATGCGGCGAATTTGGCCAGTAGTTTCTTCAAAGATATTGTAGGGAGATATGAGGGTACGCGCCTGGGTCGGCAGGAATTGGATGGCGAATTGATTGAAGATATGCCCAATGCCCTATGGTCTCGTTCAGGTATCGAAGCGTGCCGAGTGCGTAAAAAACCTGCAATGCAAAGAGTGTTGGTGAGTGTTGACCCGGCGGTAAGTGCAAACGCTAATTCAGATGCGTGTGGAATTATCATTGCGGGTAGAACAGAACGGGGCGCGCTGGTGATGGCAGATGAAACGCTTAAACCTGCACCGCCCCTGCGCTGGGCACGAACCGTCGTGACGGCCTACCATCGGTTTGGTGCTGACGCGGTTGTTGCAGAAGTCAATCAGGGGGGTGATTTGGTTACAAATCTGATTGCTCAGATTGACCCAAACGTTCCGGTTATTCAGGTGCGCGCCACACGCTCTAAATGGGTGAGGGCAGAGCCGGTAGCAGCCCTTTATGAACGCGGGTTAATTGAACATTGTTCGGGGCTCAATGAACTTGAAGATGAAATGTGTGCCTTTGGTCCCAATGGACTGGCGGATGGGCATTCGCCCGATCGGGTTGATGCTCTGGTTTGGGCGTTGACTACCCTACTTTTAGACGACACGTCCCCCAGGGCGCGCACGCTTTAGCCGGTTAAACAAAAGTACCTACGCTAATCAATTTTAATCAAAGGAAAGTCTATGGCCTCGTTTTGGAACCGCCTGAGGGGCGGAGGCGTCAACGCGCCTGAAGAACAAAAATCCATGTCGCAACAAGCTTTGTTTGCTATG
>JAJRRG010000114.1 GCA_024279675.1 Alphaproteobacteria bacterium | reverse complement strand
CGACAGATAAGGATGACGCCGGGTTTTAGCCCCGTGTGGGCTGCATAGGCCATGGATTGACCAATTCCCTGCTTCCACTTATCGGCCCAGTCCACCTCGATGGCATGGGTTGTTGTGATGCAATCCGCTCGCCTTTGAGGCCCCAGCGAAACCTCAAGACGCATGCCTGAACAAAACCGGGCTTGATAATAGGCCTCATTTAATGTGGCCCCCAAGCTCACACCATTCATTGCCAAACAGAATATAAGGGACAGGAAAGGGCATAAGTACTTCATGCCTCCTTTTGCATCAGTTTGAAACGCTTGGGCAATTTGGGGAAAATGCTGATTTGTTCTATGAACTAGTACCTATGAATGATGCGCTGAACTTGTGATTTGAGCATAAACAACTCTCATTGCGTCTTTTAGATAAAAGAATCGTTTTTATCTTGACGCGAATGACTGAGAAAACTAGTGGTTTGTTTTAGTCGGGGTGTAGCGCAGCTTGGTAGCGCACTTGTCTGGGGGACAAGGGGTCGCAGGTTCAAATCCTGCCACTCCGACCATTTATTCAAGGCCCACATCATTATTTGAGTGCGGGGCCGACAATAGGCGCTGGTAGATGGACGCCGGGCTTTCAAATGATTTGATATGCCTGTCTTGATTTCAAAAAAAGCTAGGGAGACGAGCATATGGACAAACTCAAAACTATAGTCGCAGACGCGATGAAAAAATTAGAGGGAACCATTTCTGCAGAACAAGTTGATGCTGTATCTCAGGCTATTGAAGCCGCGACGATCCGTGGACTTCTTGAAGGTCAGCATCGCGCAGTTGATGTTTGCATGGCAAAAAGCGAAGCTGAGCAGGATTTAGCACATAAAATTGCCGGTTCAATCCGCCGCAAAAATGATGCACTGATCGTTAACCTGTCCAGTTTGCGCTAGTTTTTTTGCTGAGAGCGTTTCGCCGATAGTAACAATCGGCGACACGTTTTAGGATTTCTCGCCGATTTTATCCTGCGTTTTTGTGTCAAAATCGCTTGCGTCGTGGCGTTCATGGAGTTGGGTATGCAACTCGCCGCGTGGACTATTGACCATACAGCCCCGTTTTACCGCTTCGCGTGCGTCAATTTCACTCGCCCAGCGCACCACATGGGTATAGGATTTTACATCAAGAAATTCGGCTGAACCTTCGTAAAGCCTGCCAAGAACCAATTGCCCATACCACGCCCATATGGCCATATCGGCGATAGAGTACATGTCCGCCGCCATATAGGTTTTGTCCGCGAGGTGCTTGTCCAATACATCCAACTGGCGCTTTACCTCCATGGAAAACCGATCAATGCAATATTCAATTTTTGTCGGCGCATAGGCATAAAAATGCCCAAACCCGCCCCCAAGATATGGCGCACTACCCATCTGCCAAAAAAGCCAGGACATGCATTCAGTACGTCCCGTCCCGTCAGTTGGAATGAAGGCCCCAAATTTCTCTGCCAAATAAAGCAATATTGCGCCCGACTCAAAAATACGTGTAGGGGAGGGCGTTGAATGATCAACCATGGCTGGGATTTTTGAATTGGGATTGATCTCCACAAATCCACTGCTAAATTGATCCCCTTCACCGATGTTAATCAAGTACGCGTCATACTCAGCGCCGCTATGACCAAGGGCCAATAATTCCTCAAGCATGACGGTAACCTTGACCCCGTTGGGCGTTCCAAGGGAATGAAGCTGAAGGGGGTGTTTACCCACAGCAAGTTCCTTGTCGTGGGTAGCACCGGCAATCGGACGGTTGATTTTAGCGAACTCGCCCCCATGTTCCCCTATCCATTTCCACACTTTTGGTGGGGTGTATTCACTTGAATTCGCCATAACACGCTCCGTTTTTTGTAAATTGTTGAGATAGACTGGCCCAAAGACGTACATCTGCCCACATAATTTTTGCGCTAACAACAAAAAGTGATGTGAAGGGGAAGAGTTTTGTATTTGCCCTTAAAGTTCTTGAGCGGTTAGATCAGTTTTCCACGGCGGGTTTTTTGTGCTTCGTTGACCCGATGATAGCCCGCGTCAACGCCCCAAATCATGCCGACAAGCAAGAAAAAATGCCGCCAATGATCGGTATCAATTATCGCGGACTCTAGAGCAAGCGGAATAAAGCTCGCAATCAATGGAATCATCAGCATGCGGTTGGGTGAAGCCTTCCACAGTGCTGACATGCCTTTTTTAAGCGTCATCCAAACGAGGGAGAAATAGGCAAGACCACCAATCCAACCATAGGTCAAAAGCACTTTAACGTAGGTGTTGTGGGGCTCTTCAACGATGCGCATATTGCGAAACTCTAAGGGTCCAATACCAAACGGGTTATTGATTGCCAACTCAAGCGCATAGGTTTGGCGGGCAAAGCGCCCCGTGGAGCCGGAATCGTAATTTTGCGACAGGCTAAATCTCTGGATAAACAGGTCACGCACCGATTCGATGCTCAACAGGCCAATAAGTGCAATGAGTAACACCAACACCCCGGCCATCGTCAGCATGATCATGCGTGTTCTGTCCTTGGAATTTGCCTCGAGCAGAAAACAGGCAACCAGAACAAAAGCGGAGGAAAATATAATATATCCCCAGGCCGCGCGGGAAAAACTAACAAATACGCCAACAAAGAGTATGCCAAAAATCACAGCCGCCCATAGCGAGCGTTTTCCCTGATCCATCAACATCCGTTGCAGGGCAAAGCTGGCGGGGATAATCAGGAAAGGGCCACATACGTTGGGGTCTTGGAAGGTAGCTTTTACTCGGTCATAGCGCAGAAAAATTTCGGCGCCTGGTATCACATCCAGATAGGCCAGGGTGCCAATAATTGAAATGAACACCGCAACCCCCGTATACGCCCGCATCATGCCGCCAAGGCGTTTTTGTGGATCATCAGCAATATAATTTGCCGCGAAATACGCAGTAAACCATAAAAATGCGGTGACGATGACATAGAGCATGCCGGAGGTAACGCTCATGTGGCGCACTTGAAACGCACCAATCAATGCAAAGGGCAGGAATAAAACCAAAAGTTGGAATATACCCAGAGTTCGCCGATGGATGCCCATGCCGGCAAAATAGGCAAATGGCAACACCAAGATGAAGACCAACTCGTAAGGGGAAGGCTCAAGGATGACGAACCCGCCAGCAATCATCCACAACCCGACCATGGGCGCGAGCCAACTTTTGCTTAGGAAATATAACTGGGTTGGATGGTGTCTGTTTGCAAACGCGGGGGCAGAATTTCCTGAGGCCGTATTTTTAAGAACACCATTGGCTAAAGCCGTATGGGAGCTCAAAAGGCATTCTCGTTTTTGGAGAATAGGGAAAAAGGCGTCATGAACAGGATATAAATATCGGAAAACGGTGTCCAGTTTTCGATATAATGCAGATCGTGGTTGACCCGCTGTTCAATCTTTTCAACCGTATCCGTCTCGCCGCGCCAACCATGGATTTGGGCAAGACCGGTCATTCCAGGTTTTACCCGGTGACGGGCGAAATATCCGCCTACAGCCTCATGGTAAACGGTATTGTCCGCCTTGGCTTGCAGGGCGTGGGGGCGGGGCCCAACGACCGATAGTTCGCCCTTTAGCACATTGAACAATTGTGGCAGTTCGTCGATGGAGGTCTTACGAATGAATTTGCCAACGCGGGTGATACGTGGATCATCACGGGTTGCTAATTTGGCCGCATTTGCGTCCGATTGATCTGCGTACATTGAGCGGAACTTGTATATATTTATCAATTCGTTGTTGAATCCATGCCGCGCTTGGCGAAACAGGATTGGCCCCTTGCTTTCCATACGGATTGCAATAGCCGTGATCAGCATAACAGGGGACAGGACAACCAGCGCACTCAGGGCGACTGTTTTATCAAATACCCATTTGAACACCAAATTCCAGTCAGAAATTGGCTTGTCAGCCATATCAAACATCGCCACATCGCCGATATAGGAATAAGCGGAGCGGGCAAAACGTAACTTGCTCATGTGGGCGCTGAGACGAATATCAATGGGCAACACCCAAAGGCGCTTAAGCATGTACAACACGCGATCTTCCGCTGAGAGGGGCATAGAAACGATCACCAGATCCACCGGGGTTTGACGGGCAAACTCGATAAGTTCAGCCACCGAGCCCAATTTGGGGCATGAGGCAACGGTTTCTGGCGAGCGTTTATCTTCGCGATCATCGAACAGGCCGATGAGTTCAATGTCATTATTTGCGTCGCGATCATCTCTGATGGCATTGATCAAAGCTTCGGCATCCTTGCCGCCGCCAACAATGACTGTGCGTCGTTTAAGTTTGCCGCTCGCTGTCCATTTCAATATTTGTGCGCGAACCATCCGGCGAAATAAAACCAGCATAACAGCACCCAAGCCGTACCAAGACACCATCCACACCCGGGACAACTGATCTGAGAATTTTAGTAAAAATCCGGTAAAGGCAATAATCACAAAAACCATAGACCAGGCCGCAAGTAATCTGCCTAACTGGTGTAGACCGGTGCGGTAAATCCACATGGAATGGGTGCGCGCCAGATTAAACATCACGTTAGCCACAAGGGTCGAACCCAAGATCATTGGCACATAAAGCTGGTTATTTGGCACATCGACATAAAACCAGTAGATAGCAAATCCCAAACCGGCCAATAGTGTCGCTTCAATGATTTGTGTGACGCCAACGATCACTTTTGTTGAGACTGATTTTTCGCTTGGTCTTTTAATCACCTCTTGCGCCAAATCTGACAGGGTGACTTTTATGTTTGATTGGGAAACACCCGCTGAAACATGTTCATGGATGGTCTGCTTTGGATCAAGATAGAACATCAGAAATACTCACTGACTAAATTTTTACGCATTACTTGCTTCCTTTATGCACCTAAAGGAATGAAAACAGTGTGAACCGATGGG
>JAJRRG010000113.1 GCA_024279675.1 Alphaproteobacteria bacterium | reverse complement strand
GATTGCTGGAATGGTGGCGACGCCAGTATTTGCTCAGCAACTTCCTGAACCAGTTTACGATGCTGTTGTGCTTGCACTTGATGATGAATATCATGCGGAAGCCGTTTATGAGGCGACGTTAGAGAAATTTGGCGATCAGCGGCCATTCTCCAATATTATTAAAGCTGAGCGGGTGCATCAAACTGACTTGCAGAAAATTCTGAGCGATAACGGCTATACCTATGAGGATAATCCCTACTTGTCCGGGGAAAAATCCGTCGGCGAGTTACCAAATACAATTGGAGAAGTGTGTCGTGTTGGTGTGGAAGCTGAAATTAAAAATGCACAGCTATATGATGAGAAATTGCTGCCTATTGTTGTTGATTATCCAGAAATTACCAACGTCTTTGTCAACCTGCGCGACGCGTCGATTGACAAACACTTACCCGCCTTTGAAAGATGCGCGAGTTAGATTTCTTCAAATACTATCGTGAATATTTGACCAAATGGCGTTGCGCAGCCCATGGGCATTGCAACGCTTAATCCTATTTGGATTATAGGGGTTTCCTCGCTACAATAAAAATGGCGCGGTCCTTGTTGGGGTGGAATTGTTCTGCAATTTCAAACCCTGCATCTGTGATGCTGGTTACTAATTCCTCGGGGCTCAAAAAATCAACGAAGGGCAAAAGGCCAAGGAAGTTCCCGATAGGAAGAAATATTTTCGGGGCCCATTGGTTGGCGATGCATACCGTGCTGGAAACAAAGGTGCCACCGGGTTTGAGCATGGAGTAAATATTTTTGATGGTTGTTTCCTTGTCTTTTAGCAGGTGCAATATGGAATGGGCCATCACCATATCCAGACTGTTTTTCCCATGGTTGAGGTCTTCCACCATTGAGCGGGTAAAGGTAATATTGTTAATGCCCTGCGCCTGAGTGTTTTCTTCGGCAATGGCCAACATGTTTTTTGAAACATCACTGGCGTGAATATGTTTAACATAGGGGGCATGGGCAATGGCGGTGGTGCCGGTTCCACAACCAATTTCAGCGATTTGCATGTCGGGGGACATGTATTTGCGGGTCATCTCGAGCTTTTTTTGGTAGGTATTTTGATCTGCAATTGGATCCCTTGCGTATTTTTTAGCAATCCAATTCCAGAAATGAGTGTTTAAACGTGCCATATTGCTCTTCAGACTTTCATTAGTGGTTTTGCATGTTGGCCTTGAACCTAACCTAATTAAAAATACATATCTATTGCGAAATAATACATTCTAGATATACATATATGTATGAACTGGCAAACAATATCCTTTGACTGGAATCAGGCGCGCGCTTTTTTAGCCACCGCAGAAGAGGGCTCACTTTCTGCAGCGGCACGGGCGCTGGGCCTTACCCAACCCACCCTTAGCCGGCAGGTGGCGGCTCTTGAAGAAAGCCTGAATGTTTATCTGTTTGCACGCGTGGGCAAATCCCTTGAACTGACGCAATCGGGCCTGGATCTATTGGAGAATTTTCGGGCCATGGGGGAGGCTGCAAATAGTATTTCACTTGCGGCATCGGGAAAATCCCAAGCTATTGAGGGGCGGGTGAGCATTACCGCCACCGACTTGATGGCTGCATTTTATCTACCGCCCATATTAAAAGTCATCCAGAAGAAAGCGCCATTGATAGAGATAGAACTTGTTGTATCCAACGACATTCGTGATCTGACGCGGCGTGAGGCGGATATCTCTATTCGTCACGTGCGCCCCGAACAGCCCAGTCTGATTGCCAAGAAAATAGGGGAAAAACGGGCTCATTTGTTTGCCGCAAGTTCTTATCTTGAAAGTATTGGACGTCCTCAATCTAAACTTGAGGTTGGCAAGGCGGATTTTGTTGGCATTGGAACTACGGATCGGGCGCTAGAGGGGTATAGGGCGTTTGGCCTTGATTTAACGCAGGCTAATTTCAAATTGATGGCCAATAGCGGTATTGTTGTTTGGGAACTGGTGAAGCAGGGGTTGGGCATATCTATGTTGCCAGATGAATATGGTGAAATGGTTGCGGGTGTGGAAATGGTGTTGCCAGAAATGACCGGGTTAAGTTTCCCCGTGTGGTTGGTAACCCATCGCGAATTGCACACAAGCCGCCGCATTCGGTTGGTGTTTGATTTGTTGGCGGAGATGCTGGCGACTTAGAGGGTTTGTGTGCGTTCGCAAGGGGGCAATGGTGTGTGCTTGGTCTTGTGGCCCGCACTCTTGTGGACCTTACTCTTGGGCCCCGTATCCTTGTGGCCTGTATTTTTGGGGCCCGTATAATGCATAATTGCCGCTTTCATTCGCTTTAGGGCTTCTGCGCTGTCAGGGGGAGATGCGCCATGGGCCTGGAAATCATGGGTCATATGCTCCCAGACATCCAACGTAACATCTACATTTTGTTTGTGCGTAAGGTGGGCAAAATCACGGATCATGTCGATGAGTACTTCTTTACCACCCCCTTGCAGATAAAGGGGGGCAAGGTCGGAAAAATCATGGTTGATGGGGGAGAGTTCTTCATTGGTATAGGCTGTGTTCCCCTTAAGCCATTCCCCAAATTGTATGGTCATATACCCCTGTACAAGGTCATAAGGGTCGTTTTCAAATTGGCTTTTGCCGCGTTTACCAATGTCGGTCCATGGGCACATGCCGATGGCCAAAGCGGGTTGGGGCAGGTTTTTTGTTGTAGCGCCAACAAGAGCATCAATGCCAAATGCCCGCCGGCTGAATCTCCAGCAACAACAAGTTGGTCGGGTTTAACACCTTTGTTGAGGAGATATTCATAGGCTGCGATGGCGTCCTCAAGTTGGGCCGGGTGGGAATGTTCGGGGGTCAGCCGATAGTCAGGGGCAAAAACTGGAATTGAAAATTCATGGGCCAACATTTGGGCAAAATGTTTGCTGATTGCACCGTGAAAGGCATATCCGCCGCCATGCAGGAATAACATTACCGTCTTGGATTTATTGTTATGGGGGATGTACCAATCCCCCTTTGGTTCGCCTTCCTCACTGGGTTTGCAATCCACCGGGTAAACTTCGTCATTATAGGTTTGTAGGCTGTCAAAATAGGCGCGCCCCTGTTTCATATCAGGTAGGGAAAGGGCATGATTAAATTGGCCGCGCCAGAAAAGCGTGCCAATTTCAAAATCCGCAGACCATTCTTTGACCAGCGGCTTTCCAAGCCGATGTCTAACGGTGACATTTGTGCCAATCCATAGGAGTGACAAAAAGCTTCGCACTATGTGCCAAGGCTTTCCTTGGGTTTTTATTGTTGGCATGATTTTACGAATCTCCTTTTTTGTAAACTTTTCCCTAACCTGAAATTTCTTAGTTAAAGGCTCTTGGTTGAAACTTGAGCCAACTTATGCCATTGGAGCGCCATAATCATTTTGTGATTGTTGCTGGTGAATAAATCAACCCTATGGAGCCTATTATCTTGTCTCGTATTGTGATGAAATTTGGCGGTACCTCTGTGGCCGATTTGGCGCGGATACGTTATTCGGCCCGTCATATTAAGCGTGAAGTTGATGCAGGACACCAGATTGCAGTTGTTGTGTCGGCGATGGCGGGTACGACAAATCAGTTGATTGAATGGTGTAATGAAGCATCGTCCCTGCATGACGCACGCGAATATGATGCGGTGGTATCTACTGGTGAGCAGGTAAGTGCTGGGTTATTGGCGATTATCTTGCAGGATATGGGCATATCCGCACGTTCATTTTCCGGTTGGCAGGTACCGATAAAAACCAGCAATGTTCATGGGGCCGCCAGAATTGAAGGCATCGAAAGCTCCCTTGTTGATGCACGTCTAAATGAACATCAGGTCTGCGTGGTGACGGGTTTTCAAGGGGTTTCTGAAAACAATCGAATTACAACGCTGGGGCGCGGAGGCTCTGACACTTCTGCGGTGGCGTTGGCGGCGGCAGTAAAAGCTGATCGATGTGATATATATACCGATGTTGACGGGGTTTATACGACAGATCCCCGGATTGCTCCCAAAGCACGACGTCTAAGTCGTATCAGTTTTGAGGAAATGTTGGAGATGGCGTCGCTTGGGGCCAAAGTATTGCAAACGCGTTCGGTGGAACTGGCTATGGCCAAGGGGGTGCGACTTGTGGTGCGGAGTAGTTTTGCGGATCCTGACGCGCCCCAAATTGCCAGTGATGGTTCAAATTTTGGTGTGCCGGGCACACTGGTATGTGATGAGGATGAGATTTTGGAAAAGCAAATAGTTTCCGGTGTGACGCTGGTAAAGGCCGAGGCAAAAATTACCCTGCGTAGCGTAAAAGATCGCCCCGGGGTGGCCGCCGCTGTGTTTGGCGCTTTGGCGGACGAGCAAATTATAGTTGATATGATCGTGCAGAATGTGTCCGATGACGGGCGCCAGACTGATATTACCTTTACCGTTCCAGACGGGGAATTTGACAAGGCCATGGCGGCTATTACCCTAGATGAGGAACGCTTTGAGTATGATAGTATTGCCGGAGCAAAAGGAAGCGCCAAGATTTCAGTGATCGGGGTTGGCATGCGATCCCACGCCGGGGTTGCCGCATCAATGTTTAAAGCGTTGAGTGAGGAGGGCATCAATATTCAATTGATTACGACCTCTGAAATTAAGACCTCGGTTCTCATTGATGAGCGGTATGCAGAATTGGCGGTTCGGGCATTGCACACCTATTATGGGCTGGATAGGGACGAAGAATAAATCCATTCCCGGTCTTAAAATTCGTTAAAATAACATATTCAGGGGCAATATAGGGGACGTCGCAATTGAGGGGCGTCAGATAATATGGATATAGATAAGGGTGGGCCCAGGGTTCTGTTGCGTCATTTGCGCGAAGCAATGGCGGCAAGTCTTGGCCCCCAAGAGCGTCTGGATAAAATTGTTGAGCTGATTGCCCAAAATATGGGTGCTCAGGTGTGCTCGTTCTATGTTTTGCGCGATGATGCAGCACTTGAATTGTTTGCGACCCGTGGTCTAAAGCGTGAGGCGGTTCATATGACGACCCTTCGGCTTGGCGAGGGGCTTGTGGGCCATATCGCGGCCGAGGCGGAAACGCTGGCCCTGCAGGATGCGCAAAATCATCCCTCTTTTGCCTATCGGGCAGAGACGGGCGAAGATGCGTTCCATGCTTTTCTTGGGGTGCCGGTTTTGCGCGCAGGGCAAATTCTTGGTGTATTGGTTGTGCAATATATTGAAACGCGCGAGTTTGCTGAAGATGAAACCGAAGCGCTGTTAACGACGGCGACTTTGCTTGCTGAAATGCTCCTGACGGCTGAGTTTGAAATGCTGATAAAGCCAGGCGCTGATATTGATCTGCGTCGACCGCGGGCATTTGAAGGGCTGGCAATTGCCGACGGTGTTGCCCTTGGCCATGTGGTGCTTCATGACCCTCGCGTGGTGATAAAAAACTTTGTTGCTGATGATATTCCGCATGAAAAAAACCGACTTGAGCAAGCCATTGCGCGCATGCGAGTGTCCATTGACGATATGTTTAACTCAGGGGATATGCAGGTATCTTCAGAGCATCGGGAAATCTTGGAAAGCTATCGCATGTTTGCCCATGACCGGGGCTGGGTGCGTCGATTAAGCGAAGCTGTGGAGAGTGGGCTAACCGCTGAGGCCGCTGTTGAGCGGGTGCAAAATGATACGCGGGCGCGCATGTTGCGCCAGAGCGATCCCTATATTCGAGACCGCCTGCATGATCTGGATGATTTGGCACATCGCCTGTTGCGGGTTGTGACCGATGCTGGTTCGCTAATGGATAAGGGCGAGCTTCCAGAAAATGCAATTCTTGTGGCGCGTAATCTGGGGCCGGCGGAGCTGTTGGAATATGATCGGGCGCGTTTGCGCGGGATTGTGCTTGAGGAGGGGGCGACCACCTCCCATGTTTCCATCGTTGCACGATCGCTTGGCATTGTTGGTGTTGGACAAGCACAAAATATTGTTTCCATGTGTGAGGATGGGGATGAGATTGTTGTTGATGGAAGCGCTGGGTTGGTGCATTTACGTCCCCCCCCAGATGTGGAGGCAACTTATCTTGAAAAGCTCGCCTTAAGTGAGCGACGGCAGGAAAAATATGCCTCCTTGGTCGAAAAGGATGCTGTCACCAAGGATGGGGTGCGTATCAATCTGTTGCATAATTCCGGGCTTGTGGCAGATTTGCATGCGCTGGATAAAACCGGGGCGGAGGGTATTGGCCTGTTTCGCACCGAATTACAATTTATGGTGGCTTCAAAACTACCACGGCTTGCGGAACAAATTGAGTTGTTTCGCGAGGTGATGGATTTTGCGGGCGATCGTCCCGTGGTGTTTCGTTTGCTCGACATTGGCGGAGATAAGGTGGTGCCCTATTTGCGTTCGACTTCGGAGGAGAACCCCGCGATGGGGTGGCGCTCTCTTCGATTGGCGTTGGATCGGCCCGGGCTCTTGCGCACGCAGGTGCGGGCTTTGTTGCAGGCAGCGGATGGGCGAGCCCTGAAAATTCTTGTGCCGATGGTCACTGAAACCGAAGAATATTGTAAATGCGTTGGGGTTATTCGTCGCGAAGTAGCGCGCCTTGGACGCTCCGGGCAAAAAACACCTGAAACTCTGGAAATCGGGGCGATGATTGAAGTGCCCTCCATACTGTTTGAATTGGATGAGTTGCTCGCCCATACGGATTTCATTTCCATCGGCTCGAACGATCTTATCCAGTTTTTAACGGCAACGGACAGGGCTAATACGCGGGTTGCAAATTCCTATGATCCAATTGCAACGCCACGTTTGCGGGCCATTAGAATGATTGTTAGGGCTGCAGAAAAACACAATATTCCACTGACGATGTGTGGGGAGTTGGCCGGGCGTCCACTTGAGGCGTTGGCTTTGCTTGCTATTGGCATGACAAAACTTTCCATGGGGCCTTCTTCAATTGGCCCAATTAAGGACATGGTGTTGAACTGCGATCTTGGCCCAATCGCACAGGACATTCAAAATGTCCTTGATGGGAAAGTTCCCCCGACAAATATCCGTGATCTATTAACGGGATGGTCTGAAAAGCAAAACCTGCCTATATAGAGCGAGGCAAGATTTTGACTCGTGTTAAAAATCCGTGCGAACTCGATGGTGATGTTGGCATAAAGAGAATTATTGGAATAAAAAATGGCG
>JAJRRG010000112.1 GCA_024279675.1 Alphaproteobacteria bacterium | reverse complement strand
TATGTGGATACCCCCCTTACTTGTATTGCCCTTGATGATTTATAATGCCGTATATTTTGGTTTGATCGGTGGGCAAGGCCCCGGTAGCTACGGGCTTGGCTGGGTCACCCCGGTTTTTACATTTAATATGCCTTCGGGGGCAGTTTGGAGCCTGAATGTGGGGGATGTATTGGTGGTATTTGCCCTTGGCTTGCTGATGCTTGAGGGAGTGCGCGCCCGGCGTGCGATTGGGTCGCAAATTGTGGCTCTTATGGGGTCTGGGGTGGTCTTTGTTGTTTATTTAGGGGAATTTTTATTGCTTCCAGCCGCATCGACGTCTTTGTTTTTTACCTGTCTGGCCATGAGCTTTGTTGATGTGGGGACGCGCACGATATTTAATCGGCGCGCCGTTGAAGCCCATGTTGAGTATGACGACTAAGCCCAACTCCTAATCCTAAACTTCATTTTGATAGGTAAAACCTGTTGGCATGCGTTTGATGGCGATGCGGCGCGCCGTATTGTATGCGCGGGTGGCAAGGGATACTGGTGCGCGGCGTTTGGGACGCTGAATGGCCAGACGATTGCGCTCAGCAATAAGCTGGGAAAGGAAGCTGGCAGGAATTTTGTTGCGCATCAGGGAAGGGCGTGGGGTCGCGGGGCTCGTGCAAACGGGTAGGGTGTTTGGCTTGGCTGGTGAGTTTTGATTGGCGGCGGGGCGTGCTGTTTTGGTGCTATTTGCGCTGAAATGTTTCATTCTGACCTCAATTTCTGTTTCGATGTGGGTCATCTGTGCCATTTTGAAACATGGAATGTGACCCTTACCCCTAGTGTCGCAAGGGCCGTGCCAGAAATTCAGTTTTTGTTAACCTTTGATGTCAAAACGCCCTAATATGCGCATTCCTTGTCCCCAGGTTCTTAAAAATCGTCCTTAGCCTTGCGAACCGCCGCAAAGATTGTCTGAGGAGCCGCGCCCATAAGATGCATGGCTTGTGCAATATCTGGTTTATCAGCACGTAGGAACGGGTTTGCGCGTTTGTCTTCCCCCAGAACAAAGGGGACTGTCGCTTGATGGTTTCGTCGTAAAAGAGTGATGTTTTGCGCGCGGGTTGTTAGGGCGTTATTTCTTGGATCAATGGACAAAGCAAAGGCGGCATTGGCCGCGCTGTATTCATGACCACAATGGACCAAGGTTTCGTCTGGCAATTCACGCAGGCGTTTTAACCCGTCCCACATGGGGCCCGGTGTTCCTTCAAACATGCGCCCACAGCCAAGGGAAAAAAGTGCATCACCGGAAAACAAGTTTTTGTTGTCCGAATCAAAGAAGCAAATATGGCCCAGTGTATGCCCCGGTGTGGCGATGACTTTTAGCTGCGTTTGGCCAAGTTCGACTGTATCATTGTCGCTTAGTTTCACATCAAGCCCAGCGATTTTATCGGCCTCTGCGGCTGGTCCTGACACTTTGATATCAAATTGTTTCTTTAAGGGGACAATAGCATCCGTGTGGTCAAAATGATGGTGGGTCACAAATATATCGGTGAGATTCCAGCCCCGTAATTCAAGTGCCTCAAGCATCGCATTTTTGTCTGGTGCGTCAATTGCGGCGGTGGCCCCCGTTGCCTGATCATGGAGCAGATAGCCATAATTGTCGGACAGGCAGGGATAGGTGTGGATAATTACGGGCATTGGGTTCTTCCCTTTTTGTGCTTTGTTGTTTGTGCTCGATATATAGATGCTTGCGTTCGCAGATTTGTTGCTTACATTTGTACCACAGAAACCGAAGAAACCGACGCGGTTTTGGAAAGCACATTTTTGTACGCAAAAAGACAATTTCAGTCATGATGACCCCGGACATTAAGAGCTTAATTTCGTTTTACAAGTCGCCACTTGGCCATGCGGCCCGGCGTCTTGTGCGGACGCAAATAGTGAAGTTTGCCGGGAATGTGTCAGGTCGTCGAGTTTTGGGCCTTGGATTTGCCACACCATATTTACGTTTTACTCTTGCCCCTGCTGAGCGGGTGTTGGCCTTCATGCCGGCGCGTCAAGGAGCTTCATCCTGGCCAAGGGAAGGGCCTTCGGTCACAACGCTTTGCGACCCATTGGAAATGCCCCTTACTGATGCGTCGATCGATCTAGTTGTTGCGGTGCACGCGTTTGAACATGCGACGGACAGCGAAGAAATGATGCGGGAGTTGTGGCGGATTTGTGCGCCCAATGCGCAATTGATTATTGTTGTGCCGCGGCGGCGTGGCTTATGGTCGACAAGGGATAATACGCCATTTGGGTTTGGTTATCCCTATTCAAGGGGGCAATTGGAACGTCTGTTGACGGAGCATTCATTTGAGCCTGAGGTCTGTGCCGATGCGCTTTACCTTCCCCCCAGCCAACGTCAGATTGCCCTTAAAAGCGAAGCGTTTTTTGAGAAGTTTGGGCGCGTGCTGGGCCCGACCTTGTCCGGGGTAATTGTTATGAGCGCCCGCAAAAAATTGTTCCCGGTGGTTCCGCGGCGCAAAAAATTGGAGCGGTTTGTTCGGCTGCCCGAATTTATACCGCAAACGGCGCTGGAAAGCCCTCAAGTCAGAGGTGGCAAGTAAGTCATAAACCTCCCTTTGCATTCCAACACATGTGGGCGTATGTTCGCGCGCGTTTATCTAATTTTTGCAGCGAGAATATGTGTATGGCTAATTCTATCCCCCCAATATTACCGACACCCAAGACAAGGGTGTTGGAAATTTCTGCGTATGTTCCGGGGAAATCTTCGCTGAACGGTGAATTGGAGTATATTAAACTTTCCTCAAATGAAAGTCCGCTTGGCGCCAGCCCAAAGGCCATGGCGGCACTTAATGGTTTAAAGGACAATCTTGCTTCTTATCCGGACGGCTCGTCTTTTGCTTTACGCAAAGCACTATCTGATGTTCATGATTTGCCCATTGCACAACTAATTATCGGATCGGGTTCCGATGAAATACTGCATTTATTGGCGCAGGCATATCTTGGGGCCGGGGATGAGGCGATTATCACCCAATATGGTTTTCTAATGTACCCCATTGTTACCAATGGGGCAGGGGCTACCCCCGTCTATGCCATGGATAGGGATTATCGGGTGGATGTGGATGCAATTCTTGGCGCGGTGACAGCAAACACAAAAATGGTATTTTTAGCCAATCCAAACAACCCAACCGGAACCTATATTGATGCGATAGAACTTGCGCGACTGCATGGGGGGTTGCGGAGCGATATCTTGCTCGTGGTGGACAGTGCATATGCAGAATATGTAAGTGCGTCGGATTATTCTGTCGGTCAGGAACTCGTTTCTCACTCAGGGAACGTGGTTATGGTACGCACCTTTTCCAAGATGGGGTTGGCGGCACTTCGTATTGGTTGGATGTACGGGCCGGCAGCAATTATTGACGTTCTAAATCGTTTGCGCGATCCATTTAACATCAATATGAGTGCGCAACTTGCCGGGGAAGCGGCGGTGCGAGACGTGGAATTTACTCAAAAGTTGAATGCCCATAATGCAAAATGGCGCCAATGGTTGAGTGCAGAAATTGCAAGTAATGCCATCAGGGTTTTGCCATCTGAGGGAAATTTTATCTTGGCAATATTTGGCGACGAAGTGGATGGCGTGAGTGCATCTGAGGCCAATGCGGCGCTGTTGGGGGCTGGAATTATCGTGCGGGAAATGGGAGCCTACGGCCTGCCCAATGCTTTGCGTATTTCTATTGGTTCGGGTGAGGCTATGCAAAAAGTGGCAAAAGTTTTGAAGGGCATGGTGGCATAATGGGAATAATTTTTGAAAAAATCGCCATTATCGGAGTGGGATTGATCGGTTCTTCAATTGCACAGGCGGCGCGTATAAAAGGGTTGGTCGGGCAAATAAATGTCGCTACCCGGCGAGAGGAAACTTTGGAAGAAGCACGCTCGATAAATGTCGGGGATGCTTATTTTCTTAATGCGGCGGAGGCGGTTGTCGATGCCGATTTAGTTATATTGTGTGTGCCGCTCGGGGCTCTTGAGAGTATCACGCAAACTATTGTGCCTCACCTAAAAACTGGTGCAATCCTTACGGATGTGGGTTCGGTAAAGGGCCATGTGCATAAAGTTTTGGGGCCATTGGTGCCGGAGGGGATACATTTTGTGCCGGGCCACCCCATGGCAGGAACCGAGCATTCGGGTCCGCTTGCGGGGTTTCCTCAACTGTTTGAGGGGCGTTGGTGTATTTTGACACCTGAGGAAGATGTCGCACGAAGTGCCGTTGAAAAACTCGTGCAATTTTGGCGTGGCCTTGGCTCAGATGTGGAATTAATGGACGCAGCTCACCACGATATGGTTGTGGCAATCACCAGCCACGTGCCGCATTTGGTTGCCTACAATATCGTGGGGACTGTGGACGATCTAGAGTCTGTTTCAAAATCCGAGGTGATCAAATTTTCAGCCACCGGTTTTCGAGATTTGACCCGCATTGCGGCGTCTGACCCGGTGATGTGGCGGGACGTATTTCTGACCAATCGTGATGCGGTGCTTGAAATGTTGGGGCGATTTTCAGAGGATTTGAGCGTACTTCAGCGGGCGGTGCGTATGGGGGATGCTCATGCGCTTGAGGATTTGTTCACCCGCACGCGCAAAATTCGCCGCTCAATTATTGATGCGGGACAAGAAACCGACGCGACGGATTTTGGTCGCGCGCATCCAACCGCTGAGGACTAAATTCTACGCGCTAATTTTTATCTAGGTGGTTTAGTTGAAAGTATGGGTGCGTTGCCGGCCATCACAATGCCATGCAGGAATGAATAGGATTGGTAATTGCTTCCATCTTCGCTTTTCAATCCAAAAACGGTGTCCAGTTCGAAGCTGTTGAGTACATTTGAAAACCGATGTGCTAAGTCTGTTGAGTAAAAATCAAAATTTCCTGTGAGCATGGACTGGGCAGTCGTTGAGAGTCTTCCGACAATCGAGATACTGGATTTATGATCGCTTCCCTCCAATTTGTCGATACTAAGCCCCGTTGATTCCTCGTACCAATTTTTGGACAGCGCGGCTAACGACCAGTTTTTTAGATCGCGGGGAACATCCATGAGCAAGGCCGTCATTTCTAATGTGCCATCTTTCACATCAAATTCTGGGGCTTCTGCCTGCGTCACTCGTGCGAATATATTGTAGAATGTCGTATCTATTTGCGTATCTCTTAGCTCTTTATCTTCAACAATGTGGGCTTCAAAGCCTTCAAGGCTGGCGACCAAGGTTCGTCCAAATATTGTATCATTGAGTTGTATATTTTTTGCTTCAAGTGAAGCGCGCGCTAAAGTCCAGCCGTTTGTACGCACGCTGGCGCTTAAGCTGTCCCACGTGATCTCGCGGCTTGAACCAGTAAATGTATCAATAATCTGCACCGGCCCTTTGGCGAATAACAAGCCGTGTGTTGGCCGATAGACAAGTACCGTTGTTTTGATTTCAGGGATTGAGATGTTCAAATCGTTCTGACGCAAGGTCAGATCAGTGCATGTCACATCAAATCGAAATGGGAAACCAGCAACATCCAATTCTGCACAATCCAATTGTAGGTTTTGGGTTTTGCTTGCAAGGAAGAATTCTTCTGCTTTGTCAGTTATCTGGCTAGAAATGAAAATCCATGCGCCAGACCAGCCCACAACAATTAGGACTATAAATATCAACAAGAAAAAAAAACGATTCATTTGTAGTCCCAATTTTGTCTTAGTTCATTTTGAATTAGATTAACCGGTTGCATGGGTTAGGTCACCCCGATAAAGCTACAAGCGTGTTGCAAAGGATTTGTGTTGAAACAATGGTGGACGCTTCAACATTTTGGGTATTTGGTTATGGCTCGCTGATTTGGCGTCCAGGATTTTCTTTTGTTTCAGCTCAAGGCGCTTTCCTTTGTGGGTATCATCGGTCCCTTTGTGTGTATTCCCATAGATATCGCGGCACACCGAAAGAGCCAGGTCTGGTATTTGGCCTTGTGCCGGGGGGCTGCTGTGAGGGGCGAGCGTTCGAAATTTCCAGGGCGCATTGGCCTGAGGTGCTTGAGTATTTGCGCGCACGCGAGGGGGATGTATACCACGAGGAAAATCATCGGCTCCAATTGGCTGATGGCCGGTTTGTTCAGGCCTTAAGCTTTATCGCTGACGACACCCACGAACAATATGCGGGGCGGCTAGATATGGATGCGCAATTGGCCCTTGTGCGGGATGCCAAGGGAGAAACGGGGACAAACCGCGATTATATAATCAACACGCTGGAGCATCTGTCTGATTTGGGGATTTTTGATAAATATCTCGATAGTTTAGGCAATAAACTAACTGATAAATAGAAGCCGTTATTAAGTTTGAGTGCTGCCCATCCCGATATTCTTCTTTGTAATCAGGTTATGATTTAAGCCTAGCAGAGCAAGGAACTGAGCCAGCTTATGCTGCATGCAACTTTGATGCTGGTTGGCCGTTTAGCAAATCTGCGCTCAGGCATACCCTTGCGGTGTCATCAGTGGGGAGTGCCATTTCAAAGGCAGCACTGGCGTAGGAGACTGCACTTCTAAATTGAGCTCGCGAAGCGCTGTCGCGGATAAGATCATCACTGGTTCCGACCCAGACTGCGCGATTATTAGCGACGAGCATATAAAGGTTTGTGTCACTCAACAAAAAATCACTGACTGATTGTTCGGTGACAGGATAATGACGACCAGATCCGCCCTGCCAAAAAGTGTTGTTGTGCGTGTAGTTTTCACTCTGGGATTTTGGCATTCTCATGCCTCCGTTCAGGAAAGTTTTTACCAAATCGTCCATGATTATTCGCGTAGATATTCCGCCTGAAATCTCAATGGCAGAAAAATTTTGTATATTATTTGCATCTTGAATCTGTTGCACTGACCGAATACCTCTCAAATAACCATTGCAAGAACAAATAAGGAACAAAATACTATTTGTCAAGCGTGTTTTTTGCTCAATACCACATATATGGATATGAATAGGAGATTTGTCAATATATTGTGTGTGCTGGGACTATTTGGGAAGTTGGGCTTTTTGAGCCAAGTCAATTCTTTTGGCCAATTCAGCATCAATGGGGCGCGTTATACCCTTTTCGACTGCGTCAAGAATAAGCTTAGTGGTTGCCTCTTCAATGGCGGCGCTCATGCGTTCGTGCATTTCGTTGGCCTCAAGACCTGCCTCAATTGGGGGGAGGATTTTTGCCTGTGCAACGCCGGGCCAAAGGATAAGAGAATTACGTCCCCAGAATAGGCCAGAATTTAGGGCGACAGGCACGACGGGTACATTAATAGCTTCATAAAGTTTTGCGGTACCAAAGCGGAAATTGGGGGGTGCAAGGGGTGGTTTTCTTGTCCCTTCGGGAAAGATGAAGATACGTCGTCCGCGTTTTACCCTTTCAAGCCCCTGTTCTATCAGGCTCTTTAAGGCGCCGCCGCGTTTTTTGCGGTCAATGGAAATTGTGTCCATCAGGCGAAAAGTTGTACCAAGGAGGGGGATATTAAACAGCTCTTTCTTTGCCGTAAAGGCGGGATGAGAAAGTTCAGGATAAAGGGCGATTGTATCCCAGTCAGATTGATGTTTTGAGGCGATTATGCATGCCCCTTCGGGCAGGTTTTCCTGGCCGGTCACTTCGGTTCGGATGCCAACAATATAGCGCAAAAGGAATTGATTTACCCGAGTCCAGAATACAGCGATATTAAGCGTTGCCTTTTGGGAAATTGGGGGAATAAGCAAGCTAAGTGCGGCGCAGGCCGTGAGGATTGCGGTAATTATAAAGAACAGCGAATAGAAAATGATTGAACGAATGGCTTGAATAATCATTGGGTAAAATCCTGTCCGAATGGTTCTTGGAGCGTTATTTTAGTCATTATTTTGGGGCTTATGATGTTTGGCGCAAAAAACTTCTGACGGTAATGCGTGACGTTATGGCGGTTAGGGCGGCAATGCCAGGAATTAGCAACAAGAGGGCGATTATTCC